>CACNTU010000014.1 GCA_902623415.1 uncultured Pelagibacteraceae bacterium | reverse complement strand
ACAGAAAAGGAAAAGAATGATGCCATTATAGAAAAAATAATTGAAAGAAACAAATTAGGTCAGCCTATTTTAGTGTTCACTTCAAGTATTAACAAATCTGAAGTTTATTCAAATTTATTAAATCAAAAAAATGTAAAACATGTAGTGTTAAACGCAAAAAACCATGAAAATGAAGCTGAAATAATTGCAAATGCAGGAAAAGAAAATTCATTAATTATTACAACAAGTATATCTGGAAGAGGAGTTGATATTCAACTTGGTGGTAAGAAAGGTTCAATACCAGAAGACCAACTTAAAATAAATAAAGATAAAATTAAATCTTTAGGTGGTTTATTTGTTATTGGAACAGAAAGAATGGAATCTAGAAGGGTAGATAATCAGGCCAGAGGAAGATCTGGAAGACAAGGAGATGAAGGTAGTTCTGTATTTTACGTTAGTCTAGAGGACGATTTAATGAGAATTTTTGGATCAGAATCAATGAATAGTATGCTTGAAAAACTTGGACTTAAAGATGGTGAAAGTATTGATCATCCGTGGATTAATAAAGCATTAGAGAGAGCGCAACAGAAAGTGGAAGCTAGAAATTTTGATATAAGAAAAACGCTTATCAAATTTGATAATGTTCTTAATGACCAGAGGCATGTTGTATTTTCACAAAGAAAAAATGCGATGAACGGTGAAAATATCTTTGATTATTCTAATGAATTTTTAAAAGAAATATCTGATGATTTAATAAAGTTAAAAATTTCAAATTTATCTGACCCAAAAAGCAATGAATTTATCAATAAAACAAAGAAAATAATTGGGAAAAGTTTTGAAGAAACTGAGTTTAAAGATTTAATTGAGGGAAAAGATAAAGATTTTAGAGAAAAGATTTCTAATAAATTTCAAGAAACGAGAAACGAAAGAATTAAAATTTTAGGTGAAGATCATGCAAAAGAAATTGAAAAAAGAATTTTTCTTCAATCTATCGATTTAAATTGGAAATCACATATACAATATTTAGAGCAATTAAGACAAGTCATAGGCTTGAGATCTTACGGTCAGAGAGATCCATTAGTTGAATACAAAAAAGAAGCATTTGAACTTTTTTCTAATCTTTTAGAAAAATTAAAACTAGATTATGTAACTATCCTTATGAACCTAAAAGTAGTAATGGAGCCCAATAACGAAGATAAAAATTCTAAGAAAATTAATCCATCCAATAATCCAAAATGTTTATTGTTAATTTATAAAAATCAAAAAATTTCTAGAAATGATAGATGTGAAGCTACAGGTAAAAAATTTAAAAACTGTTGTGGAGCTTTATAGAATTTAAACCAATAAAAGAATTGAAGAAATTAAAATCAATCCACCGATAACTGCTAAAAAGATTTTTTTTGATTTTAAAATTTTGTTAAAATTATTTTTCTTAATAGTTAACGTGCTTAAATCTTCAGTGTTGGTCATAAAACCATCATTTCTTCCAATTTTAAGAAATTTATTTTTTCTCTCATTCACTATTTCGTCAGAAGACAATTCATCAAAATAATTTAAACTTTTTGTTAAAGTTTCTTTCACATTATTTAATATAATATCTTTATCTCTGTGCGCACCACCTAGAGGTTCTTCAATTACTTCATCAATAACTTTTAATTTTAATAAATCTTTAGCTGAAAGTTTCATAGCTTTTGCAGCATCAAGCATTTTTTTTGGATCTCTCCATAGAATAGTTGCACATCCCTCAGGGGATATTACTGAATAAATTGCATTTTCTAGCATAAGGACTTTATTTGATGAAGCCAATGCTATTGCTCCACCAGAACCACCCTCTCCTATAATTATTGCAATTGTTGGAACTTTAAGCTCCATGCAGCATTCGATTGATTTTGCAATTGCTTCGGCTTGTCCTCGCTCTTCAGCTCCTACACCCGGATATGCTCCTGGAGTATCTATAAAAGAGATTATGGGAATGTTAAATTTATTTGCTAAGTTCATTAATCTTATTGTTTTCCTGTAACCCTCCGGCCTCATCATTCCAAAATTTCTTTCTATTCTGCTATCTAAATCTTCACCTTTTTCTTGACCTATAACTAAAACAGATTTTCCATTGAACTTTGCAAATCCGGTTAATACTGATTTATCCTCTCCATAATATCTATCCCCGGATAATGAAATGAAGTCTTCAAACAAATTATCAATAAAAAATTTTGCTTTAGGCCTATCTTCATGACGAGCAACCATAGTGGTCTGCCAAGGATCTAAATTAGAATAAATATTTTTTAATTTTTCATCTATTTCTGTTTGAGTACTTGAAATTTTTTGAGTATCGACTTCTGATAATCCCTCTTGATTGTAAGGATCTTTCAATTTTTCTAGTTCGTTTTCTAGATCTTTAATTTCTGTTTCAAAATTTAGATAATTTTTCATGTTTTATTTATAGCGGATGGTTAAAATACAAAAAAGGCAATAAAATGATATTAAATAAGGTGTAATTCTTATTAATTGACTTAAATCATTTAAAAGATACAAATCCAGTATCGGGAGAGACTATTTATAGCGCCGAAGGAGCAACCACCCCGGAAACTCTCAGGCAAAAGGACCGATTAAAGCATAACACTCTGGAAAGAGATTGATTTCCGCCGAAGGAGTAAAGCTCTCAGGCAAAAATACAGATGGGGTACGAAATTAAGTGCTATGCAAGAAAAATACATTAAAATTAATAAACTTCAAGTATCTGAAAAGCTATCGAACTTCGTTA
Source organism: uncultured Pelagibacteraceae bacterium (assembly GCA_902623415.1). Classification (GTDB taxonomy): domain Bacteria; phylum Pseudomonadota; class Alphaproteobacteria; order Pelagibacterales; family Pelagibacteraceae; genus Pelagibacter. Next base: position 21,338 of record CACNTU010000014.1, on the reverse strand, counting down.
ATGATGAATTATTAAAAAATACAAATGTATCTTCAGAAAATTTTTGGTTAGGTCTAGAAAAAACTCTTGATGACTTAGCACCAAAAAATAAACAATTAATTAAATTAAGGGAAGATTTGCAGAAGAAAATAGATGATTGGCATATCAAAAATAAAGGTAAAGAATTTAATTTAGATGAGTACAAAAAATTTTTATTAGAAATTGGTTATTTAAAAAATGAAGGACCTGATTTTAAAATAGAAACTGAAAATATTGATGAAGAAATTGCAAATATAGCTGGACCTCAGCTAGTTGTACCTGTCATGAATGCGAGGTATGCATTAAATGCTGCAAATGCAAGATGGATGAGTTTATATGATAGTCTTTATGGTACAGATGTAATTGAACAGTCTGAAGATAGCGTATCTGAACGGTATGACCCTTTAAGAGGTGAAATGGTTATAAAATATGGAAGAGATTTTTTAGATAAATACTTTCCATTAGCTGGATTAAGTTGGAATAAAATTACAAGTTTTGCTGTAAAATATGGGAAATTAAAAGTTTTAAAAGGTGCTGATATTTTTGATTTGGAGGATGAAAATAAATTTGTTGGGCACCGAGGTGAAAGTGATAATCCATCTGCAATTATTTTAAAAAATAATAATTTACATATTGAAATTCTAAAAGACTCAAGAGCTTTTGCTGCTCAACAAGATCATGCGGGTATAAGTGATATTATACTAGAATCTGCAGTGTCAACAATTTGTGATAATGAAGATAGTGTAGCAGCCGTTGACTCGGAAGATAAAATTATTTGTTATCGAAATTGGCTAGGTCTTATGAAAGGAGACCTTAAGTCTAAATTTGAAAAAGAAGGAAAATTATTTGAGAGAAAATTAAATCCACACAGAAGCTATATCTCAAAAGATGGGAAAGGTTTAAAGTTACATGGCAGAAGTCTTTTACTTGTAAGAAACGTTGGTCATTTAATGACTAACCCATCAATTTTATTAAGTGATGGAAGTGAAATACCTGAGGGTATTATGGATGCATTTATAACTACAGCAGCCGCTCTACATGATATAAAAAATAAAAATAATTCAAGAACTGGATCGGTTTATATTGTAAAACCTAAAATGCATGGTCCAGACGAGACAGCATTTACAGATTTAATTTTTTCTAAAGTTGAAGAAGTTCTAAATTTACCTAAGTACACATGTAAGATTGGGATTATGGATGAAGAGCGAAGAACATCAGCAAATTTAAAAGAATGTATTAGAAGTCTTAAAAATAGAGTTTTTTTTATCAATACTGGTTTCTTGGATAGAACCGGTGATGAAATGCATACATCAATGGAAGCCGGTCCTATGATTAAAAAAGGTGATATGAAATCATCAAAATGGATTAATGCATACGAAAATAACAATGTTGATATTGGTTTAAGTTGTGGGTTTTCTGGTAAAGCTCAAATTGGAAAAGGTATGTGGGCAATGCCAGACAAAATGAAAGATATGATGGAGCAAAAAACAGGACACTTAAAAGCAGGTGCAAACTGCGCATGGGTTCCTTCTCCAACAGCAGCTGCTTTACATGCTTTACATTATCATGAAATAAATATTTTTAACGAACAAAAAAAATTAATTGATAGAGAACCAGCTAAGCTTGATGATCTCTTAACCATCCCAATAGCAGATAGACCTAATTGGTCTGTAGAAGATATAAATAAAGAAATTTCCAATTCTGCACAAACTCTATTAGGGTATGTTGTGAGATGGGTCGATCAGGGTGTAGGTTGTTCTAAAGTGCCAGATATTAACAATATAGGTTTGATGGAAGACAGGGCCACTCTTAGAATTTCATCTCAGCATATCGCAAACTGGATACATCATGGTATTACAACTAAAATACAAGTAACTGAAATAATGAAAGAGATGGCAAAAATAGTAGACGACCAGAACAAAGATGACCCACTATATGTTAAAATGAGCAGTGATTATGAAAACTCTATAGCATTTCAAACTGCGTGTGATTTAGTGTTTAAAGGTAAAGAACAACCTTCAGGTTATACTGAACCATTACTTCATTTGAATAGGTTAAAAAAAAAATCTAATCTGAGTTCGAAACCAAATTAGATCGATTTTTAAAAGCAGAAAATAAAGTCCCATCATCTAGACTTTCAATCTCTCCTCCTACTGGTAAACCTTGTGCTAATTTAGTAATTTTAACATCTAAATTTTTTAGACTATCTTGAATATAGTATGCAGTGGTTTGACCTTCAACAGTTGCACTAGTTGCGAGTATGACTTCTTCTATCTTATCTTTTTTAACTCTTTGCACTAAAGAATTAATTAATAAATCCTCTTTTTTTTGCCCAGCTGATGAAATAGTGCCTCCTAAAATGTGAAAATAACCTTTATATATATTTGAACTTTCTATACTCCACTGGTCAGATATATTTTCTACTACACAAATTTTTTCATATTTTTTATCTACAATTTTACAATTTTCATAATCACACTCTATTGAAATAGATTTTAGAGCTCCACAAATTTTGCATCTAGAAATATTTTTATAAACATCCGCTAATGATTTTGCTAAAGGTTTTACTAGTTCATCTCTATTATTAATTAACTTTAATACAATCCGCTTTGCTGATTTAGGACCTAAGCCAGGCAATTTTGATATCAGTTTAATTAAATCATCTATCTCATTACCATTTTCCATATTTTATAAGGGCCATTTAAAACCAGGAATTCCAAAACCTCCAGTTGCTTTTGAAATTTCCTCAGTTGTTTTTGATTTAAGTTGAGATTTAGCACTATTATGTGCTGCAACAATTAAATCTTCAATTATGGTTTTGTCCTCTTTCATAATTTCATCAGATAACTTTATTGTTTGCATCTCTCCCTCTCCATCCAAAGTTATCTTTACAGAATTTGAGCCCGAAACTCCTTCAACTCTAATTTCCTTAATCTTTTGTTGGCTTTCTTTCATTTTTGCCTCAAGTTCTTTTGCTTTATCTAAAATTTTACTAAAATCAGTCATTATCAACTCCATCTTTGTTTGAATTTACATCTATTAATTCGGCATCAGGAAATTTATCCATCACACTTTTAAATATTTCTGAATTTTTCATTTCATCGATTAATTGTTTTTTTACATTTTTTTCTTTATCTTTCACTGACATTTGCCCTTTTAATTTACTAAACGTAATAATCCATCTTTCACCGGTCCATTCAAAAAGCTTTGATGATAAATCTTTTACAAAATTTTTATCTAAACTTTCATTAAAAGATATTTCAATTCTATTTTTTTCAAATTTTACAAGATTAACATTTTTTTCTAGCTCGTATTTGAGTTTTATCTCTTTTTTTTTTGAACAAATTTCAATTAAATCCTCAAATGCATTTATATTAATTTTATGTTCTGCTTTAATTTCTGTCTGAACTTCTGGTTTGGTTTTTTCTTCCTGTGCAACATTCTTAATTTGATTTATTGTTTTAGGAGTTAATTCAGTTTCTTTATTGTTAACTAAATTTTCACTCTTCAAATCAATCTCAACTTTTTCAACTTTATTTTTAGATTTTACGGAACTTAAATGCATTAGTCTTATTAAGAACATTTCAATTGAAAGGTGCTGGTTAGAAACAATATCAATTTCTTCAAGAGAAGAAATGGCAAATTGCCAAAATAATATCAATACCTCTGAATCTATTTGATTTGATAAATTTTTAATTTTAGAAAATTCTTCATCATTTAATGAAAAGTTTGTGCTTTCTAAAGTTAAAGAATTAATATTTTTAAAATAATAAAGTAACTCTAAGAAGTCATTAATAAAAACTTTTGGTTCAACACCTTGGTCATAAATTTTTCTATAAATATTTATTACTTTTATTTCTTCACCTTTTAAAATCAGCTCAAATAATTCAATTAATTGAGATTTATCGAAATATCCAAAAATTTTCTGAGCTGAATTTAAATCCAATTCCTTTCCATCATCCAAACTTAATAATGCTCGATCTAATAATGATAAAGCATCTCTTACAGAACCTTCCGAAATTTTTACTATTAGCTTTAAAGCATCTTCTGTTATTTTTCCATTTTCCTTATCTTTAATTAATTTTATATATTCAAATAATTCTGAGGATTTAATTCTAGACAAATCAAATCTTTGACATCTAGAAACAACAGTAATAGGAATTTTTTTTATTTCTGTTGTTGCAAAAATAAATTTTAAATATTCTGGTGGCTCTTCTAAAGTTTTTAATAATGCATTAAATGCTTGCTTGCTAAGCATATGAACTTCATCAATTATGAAAATTTTATATTTTGCAGATGTTGGCCCATATCTAGAAAATTCAATCAAATCTCTTACGTCATCTACGCCTGTTTTACTTGCGGCATCCATCTCTAGAACATCGATATGATTTGAGTTTGTAATCGCATCACAATTATCACATTTAATTTTACATTTATTTTCTATTCCATTTGAACAATTAAGTGCTTTTGCAACAATTCTTGCAGTAGTAGTTTTTCCTATTCCCCTTATTCCAGTGAACAAATATGCATTAGGTATTTTGTCAGCTTTAATTGAATTGGTGATTGTCTCTGCAACAACCTCTTGACCTATAAGATCATCGAAAGTTTGTGGTCTATATTTAAGCGCTAATACTTTTGAGTTATTATTCATATATCTATAAGGAGACTAGAACCTGAATAACTGTCTCTACGACTGCTTCCGTTAAGATCTGGTCGGGTTCAAGCAGCATCCACCTCTAGCCTCCAAATCTATTATAGCAGTTAAAATTTCTAATCTACAAGAAAAGATTCTTATTTATTTTGTCTCAAACTATCAGCTTCAAAAACACCTAGAACGTGAAAATCCTCACAATGTAAGCCCAGCTCTTCAAGAGATTTTTGAACTTTTGAGTCTTCAATATGTCCATCTAAATCACATAAGAAAAAATAAGAATCGAAACTATTTTTTTCTGGATAACTTTGTAGTTTAGTTAAATTAACACCATTAATAGCAAAACCTCCTAGTGATTGATAGAGGGCAGCTGGCTTACTTTTCAATTTAAATAAAAAAGAGGTTATATAAGTTTTGTCTTTAAATTCTGGTTGAGAAATATTTTTTCCCATAACCAAAAATCTTGTCAAATTTCCATTTTCATTTTCTATATTTTTTTTAATTACTTCTAAGCCATAAATTTCAGCACTTAAGGAAGATGCTATCGCAGATTGTTTAATATCTTTTGTTTTAGAAATCATTTCAGCAGATCCGGCAGTATCTGCTCTAATATGTTCTGCTAAATTATTTTCTTTTATAAATTTTGAACACTGAGACAATCCTTGAGCATGAGAGTATACTTCTTTGATATCTTTTAATTTAGCTCCAGGTTGTCCTAATAAGTTGTGTTCAATTTTTTGAAAATGCTCTTTATAAATATTTAGCCTATGTTTAAATATTAAATATTCAATTCCAATATTACCAGTAATTCTATTTGATTCTGGAATTATAATTCTGCTATCTGGCTCTTCAGATGCTTTGTTAAAACACTCATCAAAAGTTTTGCATGGCAAAATCTCAGCTTTAGGATCAATAGAAAGTGCTGCTAAATGAGAATATGCACCAAAGGTTCCCTGAAAATAAATTTTACTCATCAATTCTTATATTCCATTATTTTTTTTAAGGCTAGATAATCTTCTTCAGTATCCACTCCTATTGGAGATGACATAGCAAGTGAAACATTGATATCAATATTATTATCCAATGCTCTTAACTGTTCTAGTCGATTTTCTTTTTCATTTTTGGATTGATCCAAGTGAACAAATTTCTTAAGACAATTTCTTGAATAACAATAAATTCCAATATGGTGATAAATATTTTCTACCTGCTCAAATTTTCTTGAAAAGGATACTGCCTTTGGAAAATGATCCCTTTCTAGGCTGTTTTCAGTAATGACCTTAACAATATTTTCATTCTTGAGGTTTTTATTATCTTTTAATTTTGCGGCAAGAGTTCCTAAATTAGAATTATTTTTTACCATTTTGTCATTCAAACTTTTGATATCATCAATATCGATTGCTGGTTCATCACCTTGTAAATTCATAATAAAATCAACATCTCTAACATTTGATTTTTTAAGTGCTTCGTGAATTCTATCTGTTCCTGTTTTGTGTTTATTACTTGTTAAAATAGCATTGAAACCATTACTTTTAACATCATCAATAATTTCTTGATCCTCTGTAGCTACAATCACTTCTCCAATATTAGCTTCCTCCGCTTTTTTAGACACATGTGATATAATTGATAAACCATTTATTTTTAATAATGGTTTACCTGGAAGCCTAGTTGCAGACATTCTAGAGGGTATAATTACTAAAGTTTTCATTATATTTTCAAATTATTATACTCATTAAACAACTATAGAGGCAAATTTATACATTAAATTTTAGCTTTTTTTTAATTTATCGTGTTATACGTTCACTACAAAAATTAGAAAAAATGGATTCTTTTGAAATAAACAAAATAGTTGCTGCAGTTTTAATGGTTGCCCTGCTTGTTATCGGTATTGGAAAGTTATCTGATGTTATATTTCACGTAGAAAAACCTGAGACACCTGGTTATTCAGTCGAAGTAGAAACTGCAACCACCATATCCACAACTAGCTCAAGTACAACATCAGACAAAATTGATATATCAGCCTTAATGGCAATGGGAGATATTGCGCATGGTGAAAAAGTTTTTAAAAAATGTGCAGCTTGTCATTCAATTGTTAAAGGAGGGAAGAATGCTATTGGTCCAGCACTATATAATGTTGTGGGAAGAAAAGTTGGAGCGGTTGAAGATTATAAATATTCTAAAGCTTTAGCAACGTATGATAAAGAATGGACTTTTGAAGAATTAAATGGATTTTTAATTAAACCTGCAAAATGGATTAAGGGAACAAAGATGGCTTACGCAGGTTTAAGAAAAGAAAAAGATAGAGCTTCTGTAATAAAATATCTAAATGAAAATTCAGACAGCCCTTTACCACTACCTTAATTTTCCAAAACAATATAACAAAATACTTTTTTGAACATGAACTCTATTGAGTGCTTGTTGCCACACATGGGATTTTTTACCTAAAAAAACATCATCACTTACCTCATCACCTCTGGGTAAACAATGTAAAAAAATACAACTTTTTTTGGCATAACTCATTAAATTTTTATCAATTTTAAAATTTTTAAACGCTTTTATTTTTTTCTTCTTATTAACTTTGTCATTTAAAGAAATAACTTTATCAGAAAAAATTACGTCTGCATTAAAAACTGCTTTTTTTGCATCATTATAAATATAAATTTGCTTATTATTTTTTTTGACCCAAGCTCTAACTTCTTTTCCTGGTTCAAATTTTTTTGGACAACCAATATTTAGTTTAAAAGAAAATTTTACCGATGCAGCTATTAAACTATCCAAAACATTATTTGAGTCACCAATCCAGCAAATATTTAATTTTGAAATAGGTTTTTTCATTATTTCTTCAACTGTAAAAATATCAGATAAAACCTGAGTAGGATGTGACGACGGGCTTAGACCATTAATAATTGGTACCGATAAATGTTTTTTGAAATCTTCTATCTTTTTATCGCTATCAGTTCTCATCATAAAACCATCGCCATAAGTAGAAAGAATTTTAGCAGTATCAGCAATGCTTTCCCCACCTTGACCTAAATGAAGTTCATTAGAACGCAAGGTTAAAGTACCACCTCCTAGCTGTTTTATTGCTAAATAAAAACTAATTCTTGTTCTCGAGCTTGCTTTCTCAAACATTTGGATCAAAATCTTACCCTTTAGAGGTGCACCTTTGTCAACTTCAAGGGTACTTAATTTTTTTCTTAAACTTTTTCTTTTCTTAGCATCGCTAATAATCTTTCTCAGATCTTTTGCAGATATATCTTTTAAATTAATGAAATGTTTCATATTATTTTATCTGTGAACAGACTTTTTCAATAATTTTTATTGCTAAATCTATTTCATTTTTTTTGACATTTAATGGAGGTAAAATACGAACTACATTTTCTGCTGCTCGAATAGTCAATAACTGATTTTCCATCAATTTTTTTATAAACTCAGTTTGATCCTTATATAACTGTATCCCAATCAAAAGACCTTTTCCTCTTATTTGCTTAATTACATTTGGATATCTTTCCTGAACTTTATTTAATTTAAATAAAAAATATTTCGATAGATTTTTTACATTATTTAAAAATTTCTTATTTGATATAATATCCATTACGGCATTTCCAACAGCCATCGCCAAAGGATTTCCTCCAAATGTTGATCCGTGAGTACCTGGTGTCATTCCCGAGGCAACTTTTTTATTCATTAAAACTGCACCTACGGGAAACCCTCCACCTATTCCTTTTGCAATCGGTACAATATCAGGTTTTACTTTTGATTTTTCAAATGCAAAAAAATCACCAGATCTTCCTATTCCACACTGAACTTCGTCAAGGATTAATAATATTTTTTTCTTGTTACATAGTGTTCTTAATTCTTTTAGACACCAATCTGGAATCACTTTTATACCACCTTCACCCATAATAGTTTCAACCATGATAGCAGCAGTGTTTTTGTTAATTTTTTTTTTAAGAGAATTATGATCTCCAAAACTGAAGTGATCAAAACCTGATATTTTTGGACCAAATCCCTCAGTCATTTTTTTTGATCCACTAGCAAAAATTGCTGCTAACGTTCTACCATGAAACGAGTTTTTAATACATAAAATTCTATTTTTATTAGGTTTGCCTATTGAGAAAAAATATCTTCTCGCAACTTTAATTGCTGCTTCCGTAGCTTCAGCTCCACTATTTTGGAACAATACAAAATCAGCAAAAGTTTTAGTGCATAATTTTTTAGCAAGTTTTTCACCTTCGGGAATTTGAAAAGCATTAGAAACATGCCAAAGTTTTTTTGATTGGTCTCTTATTGTTTTAACTAATTTTGGATTAGAATGACCTAAAGAGTTTACAGCTATTCCCTGAACAAAATCTAAATATTTTTTATTATCAATAGAATATAAATAACTTCCCTTTCCGTATTTAAAAGAAATTTTTTTTCTGTTATAGTTTTTTGCTAAATAACTCATAAACTCATTTTGTTTTATAAAGTTTAATTATAAATACAAGTAAGGATTGAAAACATACATTTTGTTAATTAACTATTAATGTTGATAACTCATATTTTTTGATTGTTTAATTTTATCTTATATCAGTATATTGTTGTCTTAAATAAATTAAATACAATATATTGATTATGAGCTGGACTGAAGAGAAAGTAGCAAAATTAAAAGAGCTTTGGGGAAAGGGAAATACGGCCAGTCAAATTGCTGAAATAATTGGAGGTATAAGTAGAAATGCAGTTATAGGAAAAGCTCATAGGCTAAACTTATCGGCAAAAATAAAAACTAGAACAGCTTCCTCAAGTCAAAATTTTGATAACTCAATAAGTGAAAAAAACATTCAATCAACAAGAAGAGGGCGTAAGAGTAAGTTTAAATCATTAATAATTGAGAAAGATTTTGAACCAGAAAATCCAAAACAATTAGAAGAGCTTGATGAGAATTCTTGTAAATGGCCAATAGGTCATCCAGACGAAAAATCATTTTATTTTTGTGGAAGATCGTCTTTAAAAGATTTTTCTTATTGTAAATTGCATCTTTTATATGCTTACCAACCTAAAGGTAAAAAGGACGAAGCAACAGAAAAAGATGAAGTACCAGAGTTTATTGGAAAAAAAATACAATCAGCCTAATTTAATTAGTCTTACTTTTTAAATCATTTTTTGATGCATATTTCTCTGTAGAGAATTGTCCACCTTCTCTCCACATATAAGAATATTTTCTTACTTCTTCATCAAAGTATCTTAAACTTGGTGTTCCAATATCAAAATTAGTTTTATATTTGCCTGATGGAATATTATCATATTTTAAAAGCCTTAATTGGTCCCTTGTAAGTAAAGGATTTGGCATTAATTCAAAAAATCCTGCAGAAAGCTCAGCAAATTTTAATGGAAATGAGATTAGTAATCTTTTCTTTCCAATAGATTGTAATAATTTTTTTATTAGCTGTTTAAATGTTATTGTCTCTGGTCCTATACATTCAATTATTTTTGAATAAATATTTTTTGATATTACATCATAAATAATATTGGTTAAATCCGAACAGTGAATTGGGGAAAATTTTGTTTCACCATTATAGTAGAGAGGGAAAAAGGGCATTCTATTTAATAGGTTCATAAAGTTAGTAGTAAAGTTATCATCTGAGGAATAAACAACTGAAGGTCTAAGGATAGTTGCAAGAGGAAAATTGTTTAAAATATTGCTTTCACCCTCAAGTTTACTTTTGGCATAATTCGAGTCTTCTGCATCATTTATACCAAGGGCTGATAAATGTATAAAATGCTTAAGTTGATATTCTTTACAAAGTTTTGCTAATATAGATGGAAATATAGTATGGATATTTTTAAAAGTATTTCCTCTTTTTTTTTCATATAAAATTCCAACTAAATTTATGCATATATCTGATCTTTTAAAAAGATTTCTTATTTTTTTTTCATCAAAAATGTTCGCCTCCACAATATCTAAATAACCAACATTTGCCTGAGTTTTTATTATATAGCTTTTTTGATGGAGGTTTCTGGTTACTACTGTAACTTTATAATTATTCTTAGTAAGCTTTCTTATTAAGTTTCTTCCTATTTGACCACTTCCACCAAAAATTAGACAATTTTTTGCTTTCATATATATATATTTTATAATGAGTAATAATATTCAATTACATAAAAACGATCTACCAGATGATTTGGAATTAGGCAATACAATAGCTGTAGATGGAGAATTTATGGGCCTTAATGTAAGACGAGACCCATTATGTTTAATACAAATTTCCTCGGGTAGAGCGGATGCTCACATAGTCCAATTTGATAGAAAGAATTATAAAGCTCCTAATTTGATAAAAATATTAGGTGATAAAAACATAACAAAAATATTTCATTATGGTAGAGCTGATATAGCACATATTAAGTATTACCTACGAACAGAAACAAATAATATCCTTGATACTAAAATTGCATCAAAACTTGCAAGAAGTTATTCTGATAATCATTCTTTAAAAACATTAATAAAGGAATTTATAAACATAGATATTAGCAAACAGTTTCAAAATTCTGATTTTGGTGGAGAGCTTACTCCGGCTCAACTAAAATATTGCGCTAATGATGTCATTTATTTGCATAAAATTCATGATGAACTCTACAAAATTCTCGAAAGAGAAGATAGATTAAAACTTTATAAAGATTGTTTAAAATTTTTAAGAACAAGGGTTGAACTTGATCTTGCATTATTTAAAGATGATATTTGGTCACATTAATGATTAAAAAAAAATTTCTATCAATTGCTAATGATGTAATCAATTTAGAAATAAAAGCACTACAAAGTTTAAAAAAGAATATTAATAGTTCTTTTGATAAAGCTATAATTCATATTTCTAAATGCCCGTCAAAAGTAATTTTATGTGGTGTGGGAAAAAGTGGTCTCATAGCAACTAAGATAGCTGCAACATTAGCATCAGTTGGAACACCCTCCTTTAGCCTATCCGCCAGTGAAGCCTCTCATGGTGATCTTGGAATGATATCAAAAAAAGATATTTTGATTTTAATAAGTAATTCAGGTGAAACTTCTGAATTAAAAAACATTATTCAATATGCAAAACGAAATAAAATATTGTTGATTGGAATAGTTAGTAAAAAAGAATCTATTTTGTATAAATCATCAGATATTAAGCTGCTAATACCAAAAGTAAAGGAAGCTGGAGGTATTGTACCAACTTCAAGCACTACTGCACAACTAGCTTTAGGAGATGCAATAGCAATTGCAACAATGAAATTCAAAAAATTTGATAAAATGGATTTTAAAAAATTACATCCAGCTGGAAGTCTTGGTGCACAATTGACAACTGTTGAGGATATAATGATTGAAGGTAGAAAAATACCTTTTGTAAATGAGAATTTACAAATGAAAAAGGCTTTAAAAGTTTTAAGTGAAAAAAAGCTAGGAATACTTGTTGTAACGAATAAAAATAAAAAGACCTGTGGAATTATTACTGATGGACAAATAAGAAGATTTAGTCAAAAAAATCCAAATTTTCATTCACTTTCAGTTAAGAAAATAATGACTAAAAAACCTATATTTATTGATAAGAATGAATTAGCGGCTAAAGCTCTAAGCATTATGAATAGTAAAAAAATCACTTCTCTTTTAGTTAACAATAAAATCAAATCCTCTAAAACAATAGGTGTAATTCACATTCATACAATTTTACAATCTAACATCACTTAGATGAATAAAAAATTAACTAGTTTAATTGTAATATTAATATTAATTATACCTTTATTAATTATTTATTTTAATGACTCAAAACAAAGTAAAAAAACTAAATCTGAGCAAACAGCATTAACTCAAACAGTGGAGAATAATAGTTTATCCTCATCCAATATTATTGAAAATGTAGAATATTCATCAAAAGATGCTGCTGGAAATGAATACATAATTAAAGCCGATAAAGGGGAAATAGATATTGATAACAACAATATAATTTTTCTTAAAAAAGTTAGTGCTGTTATTAATCTTAAAAATTCAAAAAAAGTTTTAATTTTTGCAGACTTTGGAAAATACAATATCGATAGTTTTGATACTATTTTCTCTAAAAATATCGTGATAAATTATTTGGATAAAAAAATAACTAGTGAATATTTAGACTTTTCAATTATAAGAAGTTCTATGTTGATATCAAAAAATGTTGTCTACAAAGACCTTGAAAATACCTTGATCACAGATGTTATTGAAATAAATTTAGAAACAAAAGACACCAGATTTTTTATGCATGACACAAAAGATAAAATTAATATAATTAATCAAAATTAAAATGGCGATAATTAAACCTTTTAGAATAAAATCATTTAAAAATAAGAATCCAATTATAGAATTTGAAAATTTATCTTTATCCTATGGAAATAGATTAATTTTAGACAATATAAATTTTAAAATTAATCAAACCGAGATTTTTGGAATGTTGGGACCCAATGGAGTTGGTAAATCAACAATTTTTAATTTAATAACTGGATTAATAAAACCAAATAGTGGTAAAATTAAAATTAATGGTGAACTTGTAAATGAATACCCAGTTTATCTTAGAACAAAAAATTTTAAAATTGGTTTTGTTCCACAATATGGTGGATACTTTAGCGATTTAACTTTATCTGATAATTTAAAATCAATTGGGGAAATAGTAATTGAAAATAAAATTTTAATGAATGAAAAAATTGAATTCTTAATTTCAAAATTTGAATTGGAGAATGTAAGAAATATTAAAGCTAAATTTCTATCGGGTGGTCAAAAAAAAAAATTAGTTATTGCTTTAGCTCTACTAAGCGAACCAAGAGTGCTCTTATTAGACGAGTGTTTTGCAGCTTTAGATATTTTAACTATTAAAATGATCCAGGAAATAATTGTAAATTTACAACAAGAAAACCAGATAACTATTTGTATTTGTGATCACCAAGCAAGAGACTTGCTTGCTTGTGTTGATGTCGCAATGATATTAAGTAATTGTAAAATAATTGCAAAAGGTACACCATCTAGTCTAATTAAAGATATTAATGCTCAAAATGCTTACTTTGGTAGTTCTTTCAAAATAAGTTAGTGCATTGATGACAAAAATAATTAGCATAAATAAAAAAATAAAAAATTTTCAAAAAAAAATAAATGTAAGCGGAGACAAAAGTTTAAGTATTAGATGGGTATTATTTTCATCTATCGCAGAAGGTACCTCAACTGCAAAAAATTTACTAATGTCAGAAGATGTAAATGCAGCAATAAAAACAATAAAAAAATTAGGCATAAAAGTAATTATCAAAAAGAATAAATGTAAAATATTTGGCAAAGGAATTCGTGGATACAAATTTAAAAAAAATCTTATACTAAATGCTCAAAATTCTGGGACACTTGGAAGACTTATTCTTGGTTTATTAGTTGACTCACCTTATGAAATTAAACTTACTGGAGATAGAAGTCTTTCAAAAAGAGACTTTAAAAGAATATCGGACCCTCTTTCAAAGTTTGGACCAAAATTTAAATTACGCAACAAAAAATTTTTACCTTTAAAAATAAAGGGCTCTAAAAATTTGAAACCAATTAATTATTTAGAAAATAAAGGTTCTGCTCAATGTAAAAGTGCTGTCATTTTGGCAGGAATGAAAGCAAATGGACAAACTAAAATTAAAGCAAAAAAATCAAGAAATCATACTGAACTTTTAGCAAAATATTTAAGTTTACCAATTAATGTTAAAAGTAAAAAAAACTATGACTTAATCAAGATAAATAAAGTCAAAAAAATTAAAAAATTAAATTATGAAATTCCATCAGATATTAGCTCAAGTGCTTTTTTTATTGTATTAACTGCGTTAACCTCAAATTCTAAATTAATTATAAAAAATGTAAATGTAAATCCATCTAGGGTAGGAATAATCACTATTTTAAAAAAAATGGGGGTCAATATAAAATTAAAAAATCTTAAAAAATACAAAGGTGAAAAAAATGCAGATTTAGAAATTAAGAGCCCTAGAATTTTAAAAGCTATAAATTGCCCAGCTAAACTAAATAGTGGAGCGATAGATGAATTTTTAGTTATTTTTTTAGTTGCTGCAAAAGCAGATGGTATTTCATATTTTAAAAATCTATCTGAATTAAATCAAAAAGAAAGCCCCAGATTGAAATGGGGAAAAAAAATATTAAATGAAATGGGTGTTAAAACAATTACTACAAAAAATTCTATAAAAATTTTTGGCAATCCAAATTTACAAATAAATAAGAAAATAATTATAAAAAAATATTTAAAGGATCATAGGGTATTTATGACATCAGTTATTGCAGCATTGGCCTTTGGCGGCAAATGGGAAATACACGATAAAGACTCAATTAATTCATCTTTCCCAACTTTTTTAAATATAATTAAGCTTTTAAAAAAATGATTAAGAGAAAAAATATTATTAAAATTGCAATAGATTCACCTGCAGCTGCAGGTGCTGGGACTCTTGGAAAAGCATTATCTAAAAATTATAACCTTTTGTATCTTGATACAGGAAAAATTTATAGATTTATTGCATATCTTAAATTAAAATTTCCAAAGAAATTTAGCCAAAAATTTTTAAAGTCAAAAATTAAATTTTTATCATCTAGAGATCTTTCTAAAAAAGTTTTGATTTCTGATAAAATTGGTATTGAAGCATCTATAATTGCTCAAAATGAAAATATTAGAAAAATAGTACATAATTTTCAATTAGGTTTTGCTTATAATCCACCAAAAAAATTTAATGGCTCTTGTCTTGATGGAAGAGATATTACATACAATATTGTACCAGACGCAGACTTTAAATTTTACATTACAGCAAATGTAGAAACTAGAGCCAAACGTAGATTTTTGGAACTTAAAAAATCAAATAAAAAAATTACTTACAAGGAGGTGCTAAAAAGCATTAAAAATCGTGATAAAAATGACTTAAATAGGAAAATTTCTCCGCTGAAAAGAACTTGAGGCAAAAATGAAAGAAAGCCAACAAAAGATTAAGGAAATTAGAGTTGAAGGAGTTTCGGGCTCAAATTCTGTAAAGATAACTTTGGATGGAGAGGGAGAGATGCAAACAATAAAGTTATCTGATGAAATTATGAAAGAGGACAAAACCATAATTGAAGATTTAATTGTTGCAGCACATAATAGTGCTAAATCTCAACTTAAATCAAAAACAACTGAGGAAATTTCAAAAGCAACTGGAGGTTTTGGAATTCCTGGTTTTAAATGGCCCTTATAAAATATGGAAAATGGTAATGAGATAGATGATTTAATTAAACTGATATCAAAATTGCCTGGCTTAGGTCCTAAATCAGCAAAGCGGATTGTATTAAAGTTAATTAATAATAGAGATGAACTAGTAAAACCTTTAGCAAAATCATTAGCGGATGTTTATAAAAATATTTCTAGATGCAAAATTTGTGGAGCTCTAAAATCTATTTCAATAGAGTGTGATTATGAAAATTGTAAAATTGTAGATAAAAAATATGAAAAAATTTGTGTAGTAGAAAATATATCTGACCAGTGGAGTATAGAAAGTTCAAATATATATAAAGGTTATTTTCACATTTTAGGAGGCACTATTTCATCAGCTGGGCAAAAAAAAGAGGATTTATTAATTAATTCTTTAGTGCAAAGAGTTAAAAAAGATAAGATAGAAGAAGTCATACTCGCAACTAGTGCAACTGTTGAAGGTCAAACCACTGCATACTATATTCAAGATAGTCTAAAAAATTTAGATGTTAAAATTACTAAATTAGCACAAGGTTTACCAGTAGGAGGAGAGATTGAAAGTCTAGATGATGGGACTTTATTTTCTGCTTTTAAAAATCGATCTAATTTGGTTTCGAACTCAGATTAGATTTTTTTTTTAACCTATTCAAATGAAGTAATGGTTCAGTATAACCTGAAGGTTGTTCTTTACCTTTAAACACTAAATCACACGCAGTTTGAAATGCTATAGAGTTTTCATAATCACTGCTCATTTTAACATATAGTGGGTCATCTTTGTTCTGGTCGTCTACTATTTTTGCCATCTCTTTCATTATTTCAGTTACTTGTATTTTAGTTGTAATACCATGATGTATCCAGTTTGCGATATGCTGAGATGAAATTCTAAGAGTGGCCCTGTCTTCCATCAAACCTATATTGTTAATATCTGGCACTTTAGAACAACCTACACCCTGATCGACCCATCTCACAACATACCCTAATAGAGTTTGTGCAGAATTGGAAATTTCTTTATTTATATCTTCTACAGACCAATTAGGTCTATCTGCTATTGGGATGGTTAAGAGATCATCAAGCTTAGCTGGTTCTCTATCAATTAATTTTTTTTGTTCGTTAAAAATATTTATTTCATGATAATGTAAAGCATGTAAAGCAGCTGCTGTTGGAGAAGGAACCCATGCGCAGTTTGCACCTGCTTTTAAGTGTCCTGTTTTTTGCTCCATCATATCTTTCATTTTGTCTGGCATTGCCCACATACCTTTTCCAATTTGAGCTTTACCAGAAAACCCACAACTTAAACCAATATCAACATTGTTATTTTCGTATGCATTAATCCATTTTGATGATTTCATATCACCTTTTTTAATCATAGGACCGGCTTCCATTGATGTATGCATTTCATCACCGGTTCTATCCAAGAAACCAGTATTGATAAAAAAAACTCTATTTTTAAGACTTCTAATACATTCTTTTAAATTTGCTGATGTTCTTCGCTCTTCATCCATAATCCCAATCTTACATGTGTACTTAGGTAAATTTAGAACTTCTTCAACTTTAGAAAAAATTAAATCTGTAAATGCTGTCTCGTCTGGACCATGCATTTTAGGTTTTACAATATAAACCGATCCAGTTCTTGAATTATTTTTATTTTTTATATCATGTAGAGCGGCTGCTGTAGTTATAAATGCATCCATAATACCCTCAGGTATTTCACTTCCATCACTTAATAAAATTGATGGGTTAGTCATTAAATGACCAACGTTTCTTACAAGTAAAAGACTTCTGCCATGTAACTTTAAACCTTTCCCATCTTTTGAGATATAGCTTCTGTGTGGATTTAATTTTCTCTCAAATAATTTTCCTTCTTTTTCAAATTTAGACTTAAGGTCTCCTTTCATAAGACCTAGCCAATTTCGATAACAAATAATTTTATCTTCCGAGTCAACGGCTGCTACACTATCTTCATTATCACAAATTGTTGACACTGCAGATTCTAGTATAATATCACTTATACCCGCATGATCTTGTTGAGCAGCAAAAGCTCTTGAGTCTTTTAGAATTTCAATATGTAAATTATTATTTTTTAAAATAATTGCAGATGGATTATCACTTTCACCTCGGTGCCCAACAAATTTATTTTCATCCTCCAAATCAAAAATATCAGCACCTTTTAAAACTTTTAATTTCCCATATTTTACAGCAAAACTTGTAATTTTATTCCAACTTAATCCAGCTAATGGAAAGTATTTATCTAAAAAATCTCTTCCATATTTTATAACCATTTCACCTCTTAAAGGGTCATACCGTTCAGATACGCTATCTTCAGACTGTTCAATTACATCTGTACCATAAAGACTATCATATAAACTCATCCATCTTGCATTTGCAGCATTTAATGCATACCTCGCATTCATGACAGGTACAACTAGCTGAGGTCCAGCTATATTTGCAATTTCTTCATCAATATTTTCAGTTTCTATTTTAAAATCAGGTCCTTCATTTTTTAAATAACCAATTTCTAATAAAAATTTTTTGTACTCATCTAAATTAAATTCTTTACCTTTATTTTTGATATGCCAATCATCTATTTTCTTCTGCAAATCTTCCCTTAATTTAATTAATTGTTTATTTTTTGGTGCTAAGTCATCAAGAGTTTTTTCTAGACCTAACCAAAAATTTTCTGAAGATACATTTGTATTTTTTAATAATTCATCATTAACGAAGTTCGATAGCTTTTCAGATACTTGAAGTTTATTAATTTTAATGTATTTTTCTTGCATAGCACTTAATTTCGTACCCCATCTGTATTTTTGCCTGAGAGCTTTACTCCTTCGGCGGAAATCAATCTCTTTCCAGAGTGTTATGCTTTAATCGGTCCTTTTGCCTGAGAGTTTCCGGGGTGGTTGCTCCTTCGGCGCTATAAATAGTCTCTCCCGATACTGGATTTGTATCTTTTAAATGATTTAAGTCAATTAATAAGAATTACACCTTATTTAATATCATTTTATTGCCTTTTTTGTATTTTAACCATCCGCTATAAATAAAACATGAAAAATTATCTAAATTTTGAAACAGAAATTAAAGATCTAGAAAACGAACTAGAAAAATTGAAAGATCCTTACAATCAAGAGGGATTATCAGAAGTCGATACTCAAAAAATTTCAAGTACTCAAACAGAAATAGATGAAAAATTAAAAAATATTTATTCTAATTTAGATCCTTGGCAGACCACTATGGTTGCTCGTCATGAAGATAGGCCTAAAGCAAAATTTTTTATTGATAATTTGTTTGAAGACTTCATTTCATTATCCGGGGATAGATATTATGGAGAGGATAAATCAGTATTAACCGGATTTGCAAAGTTCAATGGAAAATCTGTTTTAGTTATAGGTCAAGAAAAAGGTGAAGATTTAGATAGCAGAATAGAAAGAAATTTTGGAATGATGAGGCCGGAGGGTTACAGGAAAACAATAAGATTAATGAACTTAGCAAATAAATTTAACATTCCCATAATCTCTTTTATAGATACTCCAGGAGCATATCCGGGTGTAGGAGCTGAAGAGCGAGGACAAGCCGAAGCAATTGCAAAATCAATCGAATGCTGCATGGAGCTTAAAGTTCCAACAATTGCAATAATTATAGGAGAGGGTGGTTCTGGTGGAGCAATAGCATTGGCTTCATCAAATAAAGTCCTTATGCTAGAAAATGCAATTTATTCAGTAATATCCCCTGAGGGATGTGCAACTATTCTATGGAGAGATCCAAAAAAAATGCTTGATGCTGCAAAAGCTATGAAACTTTCAGCTAAAGATTTATTAAAATTAAAAGTTATTGATGAAGTAATTGAAGAACCTCTAGGTGGTGCGCACAGAGATAAAGATATTATATTAAATAATGTGAAAGAAACTTTAACAAAAAGTTTAAATTATTTTGATGAATTGTCTTCTGACGAAATAGTGAATGAGAGAAAAAATAAATTTCTTAAAATTGGAAGAAATGATGGTTTTATGACCAACACTGAAGATTTAAGCACGTTAACTATTAAGAAAAATAATTTTAACAAAATTTTAAAATCAAAAAAAATCTTTTTAGCAGTTATCGGTGGATTGATTTTAATTTCTTCAATTCTTTTATTGGTTTAAATTCTATAAAGCTCCACAACAGTTTTTAAATTTTTTACCTGTAGCTTCACATCTATCATTTCTAGAAATTTTTTGATTTTTATAAATTAACAATAAACATTTTGGATTATTGGATGGATTAATTTTCTTAGAATTTTTATCTTCGTTATTGGGCTCCATTACTACTTTTAGGTTCATAAGGATAGTTACATAATCTAGTTTTAATTTTTCTAAAAGATTAGAAAAAAGTTCAAATGCTTCTTTTTTGTATTCAACTAATGGATCTCTCTGACCGTAAGATCTCAAGCCTATGACTTGTCTTAATTGCTCTAAATATTGTATATGTGATTTCCAATTTAAATCGATAGATTGAAGAAAAATTCTTTTTTCAATTTCTTTTGCATGATCTTCACCTAAAATTTTAATTCTTTCGTTTCTCGTTTCTTGAAATTTATTAGAAATCTTTTCTCTAAAATCTTTATCTTTTCCCTCAATTAAATCTTTAAACTCAGTTTCTTCAAAACTTTTCCCAATTATTTTCTTTGTTTTATTGATAAATTCATTGCTTTTTGGGTCAGATAAATTTGAAATTTTTAACTTTATTAAATCATCAGATATTTCTTTTAAAAATTCATTAGAATAATCAAAGATATTTTCACCGTTCATCGCATTTTTTCTTTGTGAAAATACAACATGCCTCTGGTCATTAAGAACATTATCAAATTTGATAAGCGTTTTTCTTATATCAAAATTTCTAGCTTCCACTTTCTGTTGCGCTCTCTCTAATGCTTTATTAATCCACGGATGATCAATACTTTCACCATCTTTAAGTCCAAGTTTTTCAAGCATACTATTCATTGATTCTGATCCAAAAATTCTCATTAAATCGTCCTCTAGACTAACGTAAAATACAGAACTACCTTCATCTCCTTGTCTTCCAGATCTTCCTCTGGCCTGATTATCTACCCTTCTAGATTCCATTCTTTCTGTTCCAATAACAAATAAACCACCTAAAGATTTAATTTTATCTTTATTTATTTTAAGTTGGTCTTCTGGTATTGAACCTTTCTTACCACCAAGTTGAATATCAACTCCTCTTCCAGATATACTTGTTGTAATAATTAATGAATTTTCTTTTCCTGCATTTGCAATTATTTCAGCTTCATTTTCATGGTTTTTTGCGTTTAACACTACATGTTTTACATTTTTTTGATTTAATAAATTTGAATAAACTTCAGATTTGTTAATACTTGAAGTGAACACTAAAATAGGCTGACCTAATTTGTTTCTTTCAATTATTTTTTCTATAATGGCATCATTCTTTTCCTTTTCTGT
>CACNTU010000013.1 GCA_902623415.1 uncultured Pelagibacteraceae bacterium | reverse complement strand
GCTCAAACGATAATATGCAAGTAATGAATTGCACAACCCCAGCAAATTATTTTCATGCTTTAAGAAGACAAATGCATAGGAGTTTCAGAAAGCCACTAATCATAATGACACCAAAATCATTATTAAGAAATAAATATTGTGTTTCAAGTTTAGAAGATTTTAACAAAAAAAATACTTTTCATAGAGTATTGTGGGATCATGCTATAGATCCTAAGTCTAAAGGATTTATTAAACTAAAAGAAAGTTCTAAAATAAGAAAAGTAATTCTTTGTTCTGGAAAAGTATATTTTGATTTGTTAGACGCCAGAGAAAAGCTTAAAAGAGATGATGTAGTGATGTATCGAATTGAACAATTGTATCCATTTCCAGCAAAAGCTTTGGTTAAGGAGTTAAAACCGTACTCTAAAAATGCTGAATTCTTTTGGTGTCAAGAAGAACCAAAAAATATGGGTGCTTGGTTTTCAGTTAGAGATTATATCCAATGGACATTAGACACTTTAAAGGCTAATAATAATAAAATTTCTTATATAGGAAGAAGCCCAGACGCAACTCCTGCAACAGGATATGCCAAAAGGCATAATTCTCAACAACAAGAAATAATTAACAAGGTATTTGATTAATATTAATGAGTGAAAAAATAGTAGTCCCAGTTCTTGGTGAAAGTATAACAGAAGCGACTGTTGCAAAATGGTTAAAAAACGCAGGTGATACAGTTGAAGCAGATGAGCCAATTGTAGAACTTGAGACAGACAAAGTAAACTTAGAAGTACCATCTCCAATTTCTGGTGTGTTAACAGAGATAAATTCTCAAGATGGATCAGTCGTTGAAGTAGGAGCATTATTAGGTTCTGTATCAGAAGAAGGTGGAGTGGTTAAATCTGTGCCAAAAAACCAAAAAGAAATCAAGCAAGAGGAAATAGTTCCTGCAGAGAGCAATGTAATTAAATTAGATGCAAATAAAAAAGAACCAAAAGTATTTGAAGAAAAAGATATAGAAAAACCCAAAGATAAACCATTGGTTTTAACTGAGGAAGTAAAAGCAGATGTTGCTTCAAAAAGAAATTTTAATCCAACCTTGTCTCCAGCAGTTAGAAAAATAGTAACTGAAAATAATATAGATATTAATTCAATTCAAGGTTCAGGAAAAGATGGGAGAGTCTTAAAAGGAGATTTAATAAGTTTGATGGGTGCAAATCCAAAACCATTTGAAAGAAAAATTCAATATGGTGAAGAAGAACGAATTAAGATGACTAGGTTGAGACAAACTATTGCAAAAAGATTAAAGCAAGCTCAAGAGAATGCCGCTCTTTTAACAACATTTAACGAGGTTGATATGAGCAGTGTGATGGAAATGAGGAAAGAAAATCAAGAGGATTTCCAATCTCGTTATGGAATAAAATTAGGATTTATGTCTTTCTTTGTAAAAGCATGTGTAGTTGCTTTAAAAAATTTCCCTGCGGTGAATGCTGAAATAGAAGGAGATGAGATTATCTATAAAAACTATTACAATATTAGCTTTGCTGTCGGAACAGATAAGGGTTTGGTTGTTCCAGTTTTAAGAAATGCAGATGAATTATCTTTTGCAGATATTGAAAAAAATATTAAAGAAATTTCAGAAAAAGCGCGAGATGGAAAGCTAACAATTGAAGATCTTCAGGGAGGAACATTTACAATAAGTAATGGAGGTGTGTATGGGTCTATGCTTTCAACCCCAATACTAAATTTACCTCAATCTGGAGTGTTGGGCATGCATAATATAGTGGAAAGACCTGTTGTTGTAGACGGTGAAATCAAAATAAGACCAATTATGTATTTAGCATTATCATATGATCACAGAATTATTGATGGAAAAGAATCTGTATCTTTCCTTAAAATGATTAAAGAAAACTTAGAAGACCCCAGAAGGTTGTTTTTAGATATTTAAATGTCAGAAAAATTTCAAGCTGTAGTTATTGGAGGTGGACCGGGTGGTTATGTGTGCGCAATCAGACTTGCTCAATTAGGATTAAAAACTGCATGTATAGAGTCTAGAGGGTCTTTGGGAGGTACTTGTTTAAATGTTGGTTGCATCCCATCAAAAAGCTTACTTAATCTGTCTGAAGAATTTCATAAAGTAAAAAGCTTAGCGAACAAAGGTATTGAAGTTGGCGAAGTAAAATTAAATTTAGACAAAATGATGAAAAGCAAAGATAAAGCTGTAACTGTTCTCACAAAAGGTGTTGAGTTTCTTTTGAAAAAAAACAAAGTTACTTATTTTAAAGGACACGGAAGTTTTAAGTCTAAAAATGAAATTTTAATAAAGGACGATAAAAATAAAGAAACCATTATCCAAACAGAAAAAACAGTTATCGCAACAGGATCAGTTCCAGTTTCATTACCAGGAATAGAAATAGATGAGAAAACAATTGTCTCATCAACAGGTGCTTTAAAGTTAGAAAAGGTACCTAAGAAAATGGTTGTAGTAGGAGGAGGTTATATAGGATTGGAGATGGGATCTGTATGGTCTAGACTTGGAGCAGAGGTGCAAGTTGTTGAATTTTTAGATCATATTACACCTGGAATGGATAAAGAAATCTCTTCAGAATTTATGAAAATTTTAAAAAAACAGGGTATGAAATTTAATATGCAAAATAAAGTTGAAACAATTAAAAAAAATGCAGCAGGTGCAGTAGTTTCAACAGTAGATAAAGATGGTAATAAAAATAATTTTGAGTGTGATGTTGTTTTGATTTCTGTTGGCAGAAAACCCAATACAGATGGTTTAAATTTAGAGTCTGTTGGAGTAGATCTTGATGAAAGAAATAGAATTAAAACTGATAAAATTTTTAAGACTAACGTTGAAAATATTTATGCAATAGGCGATGTAATTGTTGGTCCAATGCTTGCACATAAAGCAGAAGATGAAGGCATAGCGGTAGCAGAAAATATAGTTGGTCAATCTGGACATGTAAATTACGATACAATCCCAGGAGTGGTTTATACAACACCTGAAGTAGCATCAATCGGTAAAACCGAGGAACAATTAAAAGAATTAAATAAAAAATATAAAGTAGGGAAATTCTCATTTATGGCTAATTCAAGAGCCAAGGCCATAGATGATGCGGAAGGTTTTGTTAAAATTTTAGCTGATGAGCAAACAGATAAAGTATTAGGTGCACATATAATTGGACCTCATGCAGGAGAATTAATTGCAGAGATTGGTGTTGCAATGGAATTTGGAGCAAGTTCAGAGGATATCGCGAGAACTTGTCATGCCCATCCAACATTTTCTGAAGCAGTTAAAGAAGCCGCATTATCTGTAGATAAAAGAGCCATACACTCCTAAAAAATAATTTTTTTTACTCTAAATAATTTGGTAAATTTCATTTAATGAGAAATAAAGCCTTTACCCTGATTGAACTTCTAGTTGTTGTAGCGATAATAGGTATTTTAGCTGCAGTTGGTGTTGTTGCATACAACGGTTATACTTCAAGTGCAAAAAAATCGGCGGCAACAGCAAACCATAAAAGTGTAGTTAAATATATAACAAGTGAAGTGATGAAATGTTCAACAGGTGCATCAACAGCAATGAAAAATGAATTAGATTGTTCAAAGCAAGGTTTAAACAACTGGAAAGATTTTGTTGCAAAAGCTGTGGAAAGTTCTTTATCAGGATTTAAAAATCCATATTTTCCATCAGAACCAGCTGTAACCCATGGTGGAAGCATAACAAATGACAAATTCGTTGGATATAATAGAATGTTATCACCTGGATTAAAAATTGAAGTAATGACTTGTGTTATAACTCCATGTTCCGGGACTAGATGCCAAGAAGATAATCACCTTTGTAGTGGTGATATAATTTTAGATTAATGAAAAAAATAATATTTATATTTTATTTCTTTTTTAAATTTTTAATTCTATTTATAAATCCCTCATACGGTTTTATTTCTTTAAATTGCGATGATACAGTATCAATAGCAGTTACAATTCAGCAAACTTGCCAAGATGATGATAGTCTTACGGTAACATCTGCAGGATCAATATCGGTTAATGATCATAAGAGTGTTGATCTTGAAGATGAAAAAGGAGTACAGATAACAAATAACGGAACAATTGAAACAGCCAATAATTCTAATAAGCAAAAAACAATATATGCTGAGTCTTCACTTGACACTACGATAACTAATAGTGGAACCATCAACTCAGATAACAATGAAGCTATATATTTGGATTATGCAGAAAATGTTACGATTACAAATAATTCTGGAGCCACAATAAGTGCTGAGGGAGCTAATGCAATTGAGGGAAGAAATATTGGTTGGTGTAATCAGCCTGGAGACAATAGCAACTGTCAATCTACATTATCAGTATCAGGATCAACTGCAGTTGGACTTATATTAAATAATTATGGAACAATCAGTGCACTAAATAATACAATCTGGTTAGGTAGTGGAGGGGAAGGTAAAAAAAGTAGAGGAGTCAAAATTTATAACCATGATGGTGGAATAATCGAAACCACCTCAGGTACACATCCAATCATAGGAAAATATCTCACTGATAGTGAAATTATAAATTATCAAGGAGCAACAATTGAAAGTCCAAGCAGGTATGGCATAGACACAGAATTTGGATCAAATCTTACAATAGATAATCGTGGAACGATAACTTCAGATAGAAATAGTATTTATTGTAGAGAGTGCTCTGGTGTTACTTTTACAAATTCAGGAACGATAAGCTCGACAAATACAGGCACTAACACTGGTACAGTTCTTATTGATAGACAGGGAGATAGTGATGCCTCTCATACAATTACTAATAGTGGAACTATAGAATCTGCATTTGGAGCAGCAATACAAGTAGCTAGAAATACAGGTGGAACAACTATCAATAATACAGGAACAATAAAATCAACAACAGGCGGTATAGGAGCCGGGAGAACAAAAAACCTTACTATAAATAATCATGGCACCATTACAGTAACAGGTGAGCATAATCAGAATCACTTTGGTATAGGATTTGGAAACAGTTCTACGTCTGTAGAGGCTGGTGAAAATGTAGTTCTAAATAATTTTGGAACTATTAGTGCATCCAATGGTGATGCAGATGGAATTAAAGTTGGAGATTATCACGACAATAAAAATTTTAATGGCTTAACGATTAATAATTCCGGAACTATTTCAGGAGGTGACAATTCTATTGTCATGGCAAATACAAATAACACAGGATTAGAAATAATTACTAAAAGTGAGGGTACTTATGTTGGTGAAATTGAATTAAATAGTACCACTACCACAATGACATTAGATTGCAGTATTTCAAAAGATCAAGATATTGAATTACATGGAAAAACAAATATTACAATAACAAACAATTTGTGTGGAAATGATACATATCAAATATTAGACGCAAATAAAAATCCAGACTCAGATAATTCTGAAACCAATGGTTATTTAAGAATTTATGGAGAAGAATTAGATGTTGTAAGTAATAATAAAAAATACAGAACAGAAATTTTTAGTAATACTATAAATAATATTTTTAAATCATTAAGCGACATTAAAGAGAAATCAACATTTTATACTCAATCCAAAAGAAATAATGTTTATAACAATACTACAAAGGGAATCTCTGGTTATTTTTTAAAGAATGAATTTGACGAGGAAAAAACAAAAACTTTTTTAACTTATTTTGAGCAAAATGCTAATTTTAATAGTGAAGAAAAAAGTAAAAGCGAAAACTTAGCTTTTGGTTATGATATTAAAACAAATATTGATAATCTTTCAATAAAGCCATTGATTGGTATTTCTAGTAATAAAATTACTGATATTGAAACTGAGTCTAATCAAATAATAAGAAACAATTTTATAGGTCAGTTTTTAGCATTAAATTCCAATTATAAACTAACTAGAAAAGTTCAAAAAAATAACGAGCTATCTTTAACAATAAATGGAGAATATGGAGCTCATAGACTTCCAAAATATTTATCAAAGTTTACTCATGGAGATTTATCAGTTGATGATGCAATCGATCAAGTTCTAGGAGTTGGTTTTGATGTTGAGTATTCTATTAAAAATGAAAACGGCTTCATTCTAAAGCCTTACATGGGTCTAACTTTTAATAAAACTCTTAGTGGCAAAATTAAAATGAATGATATTAATGGTGCTGGATTAAAAGAGGATATATCTCAAGACCATACCATGAATGGAGCTGTTGTAAAAAAAATTGGGTTTTCTTTAACTAAAAATACAGACGATTTTGGTCTAAGTTTAAATTTTGAACATAGTAATCAAGACAACCTAATTGATAATAATTTAAATTTTTCAATTAGTAAGCAACTTCAAAGAGTTGCAAAAAAAATAGCAAGGGAAAGAGAAGAACAGGAAAAATTATACCCTGAACTTGAGAAATTATTTGATCAGTTACAAATTATTAGAGAAAAAGAAAGACTTGCATTAGTTGCAAACAAGCTAAATAAAGAAAATCAAGTAATGAAAGAATTAATAATACAATTAATTAAAGAAAATCAAAAACTTAGAAATGAAAATAAGTTGTTAATTAAAAATATCAAAAATAATTAATTTTCTATGTTAAAAAATAAAGGCTTCACATTAATAGAACTTCTAGTAGTAGTAGCCATCATCGGTATTTTAGCTGCTGTAGGGGTCATTGCTTACAATGGATATACTAAGAGTGCTAAAACTAATGTTTTAAAAAATAGACATTCATCAATTTTAAAAAATATTGGTGAAAGATTAATGTGGTGTGAGCTAAGTGGAGAACGTTATTGGTATTATATTGATCCCTACGGCACTAGAACTTATCTTGATTGTCAGTCAAATAACTGGGGGAAAGGTATTTCGCTAGCATATTATTATAGAGCAATTCACAAAAATCCATATGGTTCTTTAAACGGTGCATGGGATGGATGTTGCTCTGGAGTCGATAGACATCAAATTCCAACTAAATGCAGAGCAAACGAGGTAGGATATACTTATATAACAAGTTGGGATACACCACGCAGTTATTTTAAAATAGGCACTTGTTATGAAGAGGGAAAGGCACCGTGGGTTGGTGAGACAGACTCACCAAGTTAGATGAATAGAAATGGTTTAATAAAGCCTTAATAAACTTGTCTTAAAATTGCTTTAGTTTAAAATTAATTTTTAAATATGAAATCTAAAATATTTTTAACAATTTCTCTTTTTTGGATAATTCTAGTTGGATATCTAGTGTGGGTAAATGGAATTGTTTCCAAAGGTGATAAAAGTTTTAGATGGGATGAATGGATATGGTTTGGTTTTGTACCAGCTATTGCTCCTTATTTATTTTATTTCATATGGAAGCCAGAAAGTATAAAAAAATTATTTAATAAAAATACTGAAAATGAAAATAGCAATATACACGAATAATTTAGAGGCAGTTTTTGATAATGGGCAATTATTTTTTTCTTATTGCTATCAAAATTTTATAAATCTAGTTGGATTAATTAATCTATAGCCCTTGTTTACTTTTGAAATATTTGTTGTTTTTTTTATTGGATTAATTTTTGGGAGTTTTGCTAACGTTTGCATTGCCAGATTACCAAAAGATAAAACAATTGTTTTTGGAAGATCAAATTGTCCAAAATGTAAAAAAAAAATTTCTTGGTATGATAATATTCCTTTAATTTCATTTATTTTACTTAGGGGCAAATGTAGACAATGTAATAAAAAAATTTCTGTTAATTATTTTTTTGTAGAATTTATTACAAGTATTTTTTTTGTTTTAATTTATTTATACACTAATAATTATTTTGATTTTGTTTTAATTAATTTAATATTAATTTTATTTTTAATAATTTTCTTTATTGATTTAAAACATTTTATAATCCCAGATATTTTAAATTTTAGCTTAATTTTTCTTGGTTTGTTAAAAAACTTTATTCCTACAAAAAATTTAAATTTTAATTACGATATTGAACAATCCATAATTGGAGGTGTTATTGGTTATTTAACAATATGGATAATTATTTTCTTATATAAAAAATTAAAAAATTTAGATGCTATGGGTTTAGGTGATGCTAAGCTTATGGCTGCAATAGGAATTTTTTTTGGCTTAAAATCTATTCCGTTAATACTATTTTTCTCTTCAATAATTGCACTTTTAACAGTCTTTCCATCATTGATAAATAAAACCAGAAATTTAAAGGCAGAAATCCCATTTGGACCTTATATTTTGATATCAGCCGTTTTTTATTATTTTTATGGAGATAAAATTTATCAAATTTTACTTATTTGAATTTATTTCAATTTATAATTAAATTATAATTTATATTAAAATTAAGTATGTTAGAAAAAATTACACAACTTGCTAATGAAAATAAAAATATCTCTGATTTTCACTTAAGGGGTGGATCGGATATAGCTTATCGTGCATTAGGAGATATTATAATTGAACCTGATAGTAAAATTACTGATGAGAACTTAAATGAATTGTTAAAGAAAAATTGCACTGATGAGGAGATCAAATTATTTGAAAAAAAAAAGGAATTAGATACAGCAGTAATGCTAGGTGATCTTAGATTTAGAGCAAATTTTTACAAAACTTTAAATGGAACTGCTTCTGTATTGAGAAGAATAGAAACTAAAATTCCACTAATGGAAAATTTAAATTTACCTCCAATATTGTATGAATTGTTAGATACACATAAAGGATTAGTTTTAGTCACTGGACCAACAGGATCTGGTAAATCTACCACGCTTGCAGCAATAATTAATCAAATTAATGAGGGACGACAATCAAATATTATTACGATTGAAGATCCAGTAGAATTTATTCATAATGATAAAAAGAGCATTGTTTCTCAAAGAGAGGTTGGAAAGCAAACAGAAAGTTTTGCTCATGCTCTAAAAGGTGCCTTGAGAGAAGATCCTGATGTTATTTTGGTAGGTGAGCTAAGAGATCTGGAGACAATTGGAATGGCCCTTACTGCTGCAGAAACAGGTCACTTAGTTTTTGGCACACTTCACACCAGCGGTGCACCAAATACAATTAATAGAATAATTGATGTGTTTCCACCTGAACAACAGGGACAAATAAGAGCTCAAATAGCTGAGTCACTTAAAATGGTTGTAACACAAAAATTATTTAAGAAAAAAGATGGCTCAGGACGTGTTGGAGCTTTCGAAGTTATGGTTTGTAATGCTCCTATTAAAAATTTAATTAGAGAAGCTAAAATCCATCAGATCCCGAGTGTCATGCAAACAGCACAAAGAGAAGGCATGATGACTATGGAAAAATCTATAGAGGATTTAGTTGGTACAGGAGTTATTTCAAGTGCGGATAAAAATAATTAAAGGATTTACCATTTTAGAATTGCTAGTTGTTATAGCAATTTTAGGAATATTTACAGTTGTTGCTTATCCAAATATTTCAAAATGGATAGATGACAGAGCAGTTAAAAAAGATGTTTATGATGTAATCAATTATATTAATGAGCGTAAAAATGAAATTCAGAGTGGCGAGTATGGAATGCATCAAGTAGCACTCAATACACGAGTACATACCTACTCAATGACTACTAAAAATTATTTTAATACTTACAAAAAAGTTGGAACAAATAATTATTTTAAAAACAACAGAGTTTGCAGATATCAACAGCCGAATACATCTCAGAATACTAGTAGGGTCCCTAATTTAGATATTGGTAGTCGAAATAATGATAGTAGTTCTCACGTATATCCTAGTTCAAATCATCCCTCACCCAAACATTTTTCTTTAATTTGTATCACCAAAGATGGCACAATTAGACATGAAAATAATAATCCAAAAAATGTTAATGTTAGAGACCCGTCAACTGGCAAATATTATGATTATTATTTGTTTTGCTCAAAAAATTATTCTTCAGCTCAAAACTGCAAAGAAGGTGCAAAACACGATATTATGTATCGAATTACCTGGGACAGATTTGTGAATATTAAAGTTTATAAATACAATAAAAAATCTAACAAATGGAAAAAAATTGATGGATAAAAACATTAAAGGGATCTCAATTTTAGAGTCGTTAGTTTGTTTAGTTATTATTGGTATTGGTTTTGTTGCAATGCTTCAGCTTTCATCTTTTTCAATTAATGTTGCAGATAGAACTATAGAAAAAAATAAAATTAATTTTTTATCTGAAATGGTTGTTGAGGATATGTTGGGTGATTACAACAATAGATCTTCATATGGCGGATTTAATGAGAGTAATTGTTATTATAGTAATCAAGGAGGATCAGAACTCCATAAAAAAAACAAAGACAAATGGAGAAATAAACTTAATGAAAAAAACTATATAAAATATGATACAGGCTCTGGATATAAAGATAAAAAACCAAAGTGTTACACGGGTGATACAAAACAAACTTTTTTCAAAGATGGATCTGGAAGACTTAAATTTAAAACAGGAAAAGGTAAACGAAAAAAATATTTAGGAGTATTAATTAAATAATGCATAAAACATCTGGATTTACTTTAACAGAAACTTTAGTTGCAATGGTAATAGGATTAATTTCGATTGTTGCAGCATTTTCAGCTTATAACTATTATAATAAATCATACGCATCTGTTTCTCAAAAAGTAACTGTTAATAAATCTGCAAGAGAAGCGCTATCTCTTATTACTACTGATTTACGCAACACTGGTTATTATCATGTTGATTTTGAAAGTACTAATTGTTCAAAATTAAATAATTCTCAAATTGATTTAATAGGAATTACACATGGTGATACTAGAAATCAAAGAGCAGGAAAACATAAACAAGCAGATGCTTTACAACTTTATTATTCTATATCTGCTAAAGATCAAAAAAGAGTAAAATATGAATTAAAAAAATACCAAAATAGTGATGATTATTATTTAATGAGAGATGTTGTAATTAATCCAATAGGGCATGATCCTTCAAGAGGTTGCCCTCAATGGACAAGAACTTATAATATGGTTGCTGACGAAGAGCTTTTAATTCCTTATGTTGAAGATTTTCAAGTTATACCAAAAGATATAGATGGTAACGTTGTATTTCCTGTTTGTACTTCATGCAGTAATCTTGAAAATACAAAAGGCGGACAATCTGAAAGTAAAAAAAATATGAAAAAGGTACATACTGTCGAAATTTATTTAACCGTCCGGTCACCAAAAGAAGTCTATCCTAAAGCAAGAAGATTAGTAATTAGAAATGGTGAAAGCCCATATGGAAGCAATATAACAATATCAAATCCTGACAAGTTTCATCGAGAGACTTATTTTGTAAGTGTGCATACTAGAAATTTGGCTATACCGCAAGTTGCTGTTGCTTCATCAGGACAAAGCATTTCAGTTGGATCGGGGTACAATAAATGAATTACAAACAAAAAGGTTTTGCATTACCCATTTCTCTTTTACTTTTAGTAGTAATGACCCTGATGGGAGCTACTTTAGTAGGTATTACAACATCAGAAGTTCGAGATAATGATGAAAAAGACAAATCACAACAGACATTTTATGCAGCAGAAAGTGGAATTGCGCATGCAAAAAGATGGATGAGAAGTAACATAAGTACATTTAATCAAGGTCCACAAGTAAATCTTAATAAAAATTTAAATTGGTGTACTCCTGATTTTCTGCCGAATTTTAATGGTAATAAAGGATTTACAACGAATAGAAAAACGATGAGTGAAATGATTTCAGGTACAGAACCAGGAGAGACAAGTAGACTTAAAACTTTTAGTTTTGAGTACTTTATAGCTTATGCACCAGATAAAAATGGCAACAGCTCTTCTGCAATAAAAAAACCAGGCACAAATAAAACATATTACACTATTTATTCTTGTGGTTGTGATACTCGAAAAATTTTATGTAAAAATAATAAAAACAAAATAGTTTCTCTTGAAGCTACAGTTACAATATCTTCGCAATGAAAATACTTTTATTAAAAATTTTTGTTTTCTTTATAGTACTTTCTGAAGTTGCTATGGCATGTAATTTTAGAATTTCCAATTTTGGAGATCAAAAAGAAGATTTAAATGTTGAAAGTTTAAATTATGAACCTTTAATGATGCCTGACAGATTTGGTGGTGAAAATATAATGATACCTTTAGAAACAATTTGTAAAAACGATAAGTCGTTTTGGGATACAAAACTTATACTTCTTTATATAGATAACCAGTTAGTGAGAATTCAATTATATAGACCACTAATGGATGACAGGAATTTAATGGATTTTGCTATGAAAAAATATGGTCAATTTAAATTACCCGAAGGTTTACCAAAAAAAGAATGGCGTGGTAATTATTTATGGGTCAAAAATACTGAAACTATTGAATATATTTCTGCAAATATTCATGATGGTCACGCTGAGTATTTAGAAATTGTTGGAAAACTATATGAAGACAAAATGGCAATTTATAATGAGGAAATTGGAAAATGGCTAGATTCACGAGAATAATTTTAATTATACTCATTACAAATTTGTTTGGTTATGCTAACGCCAAAAGTCCTCCTCCAGGCACAGGAACTTCAGATATTCCAGCAAATATATTAATAATGCTTGATAACTCCGGAAGTATGTCTGCTAGATTAGGTGGCTCAACATCTATTCATTACCCTGTTGATGTAAACGTGGATAGTAATGGAAATATTTACGTTTTAGAGTATTGGAACAACAGAATAAAAAAATTTGATAGTGATGGGAAATTTTTAAAATCTTTTGGTGGATCTGGTAGTTCATGTAATAGATGGAGAAGTGCAAGGCAGTTCGATATAGATGGGAATTATATTTACATTTCAGATACCAATAATTATAGGATGGTTAAATTAACCCTTGATGGTGGTTGTGTTACAACTAGAAGTACAGGCAGATTGGGAGAGTCCCCACAAGCAATGGCAGTAGAAAATGGTGGTGGCTATGCATGGGTTGGCGGTGGAGGAAGAAGTGGTCGAATAATGAGTTACTTTTCAAGTAATTTAAAACAAAATTCTGGTGGTAACGTTTATAGCAATCAAGGTGGTGGATATAGCTTCATTTGGGGAGCTAGTTGGGCTAAGAATGGTAGAGCACGATTAGCATATGCAAATGCAAGTAAAAACCAAGTTCGAGTAGCTTATAGATCTGGTCACCAACTGATTGGTCAAAATAGCGTATACAGCAATGATTATGTAAGAAGATGTAACGCAGATGCACCTACAGACGTTGCATTTGATAGCGCAGGAAACTTATATTACACCTCTCGTAATAGACATGCTGTATACAAATTCACAAAGGCAAATTGGGAGGGCAACACTTGTAGACAAACAAAAGTAGTTGGTTCATGGTCTTCCTCTGCAGGTTTTAGATATCCTTATGGAATTGAAATTGACTCGAGTGACAATATTTATGTAACTGATTATTATAATTTTTCTATTAGAAAATATAATACATCAGGAACAGAAACACTAAGTGTTGGTTCTGGTGGTACTAGAATTGCTGCCGCGATTAAAGTAATTAAAAAAATTGTTTCTAACACTGATCTAACATCAGGAGCCAATTTTGGTTTGATGGAGTGGTCTACAACAAGGTCTAGCGATACAAGAATTAGAGTTAAAATTTCTGATACAGGAGCAAAAACAATTTTCAGTGATGTAGGCAGTGTTAGAGCAACTGGATATACAACAGATTTGAATCATGCAATGAATATTGCTAGAAATTATTTTTTAAGTGGGCAGGTTTCAAATTGGAATAAGTCATGTTCGCAGAATTATTTAATTGTTATAAGTGATGGTTATTGGACAAGGCATAGCAGCGTACTTGCAATTGCAGACTCTTTAAATAAAGCAAATAATATAAAAACATTTGCGGTAGGGTTTGCTTTAGGAAGTGCAAATAATAATTATAAAACACTTGCTCAAAAAGGTGGAACAACATCCCCTCTTTATGCTGATAATGAAACTGAATTACTTGCGAAACTTACTGATGCAATTAAGCAAGCAATATCTGGTAGGCTTACTTTTACAACACCTGCTGTAATGTCAGATGTTACTAAGGGGGATTTTATTTATCAGGCAACATTTGAGTATGAAAAAAGTAAACAATGGAAAGGAAGACTCAAAAAGTACAAACTTAATTCAAACGGAACATTTGGAGCCGAACAATGGGATGCTGCTGATAAATTATTTAATAAAAAAGCTTCAAGTAGAAATATTTGGACAGTTGGACCTTCTCATAGCATAAATAACTTTACAGTAAGCAATAGAGACGATTTAAAGGCTTTGATGTTTCCAAGTCAGTCGCCGACAGACGATCAAGTAGATAACCTCATTAATTTTATAAGAGGAGTTGATACATATGATCAAGATGCAGATAACAATAAAACTGAGAGTATTCATAAATTAGCTGATATTTATCATTCGGAGGTAATTGTTGTTGGTATTCCAGAAGCCTCAACTCAAGATACAGGTGCAGGAAATTTCACAAAAACAGACGCTTATTATAGATCCCAAAACCAATATAATAATTTTAAAAGTAGTAGTGAGTGCGGTGGTAACTGTAATAGTCGAACAGAGTTGATTTATGCTGGAGCAAATAACGGAATTTTACATGCTTTTAAAACCTCTGATGGAGAAGAGTTATGGGGCTACATACCTCCTTTTTTATTAGGAAATTTTGAAAGAATACCTTCAAGTAAAGCAAATTCAACTAATGCAATTTATGGCGTTGATGGATCACCTGTTGCAAAAGATATTTATTTTGATGATACCCCTAATGACAGTGTAAATAACCCTAGATGGAGAACAGTCTTGTTAGGTGGTGTGGGTGCAGGTGGCAATGGTTTATACATGTTAGATGTTACTGATCCTAACAATCCGAAACAATTATTTGCTATTCATAATGATGGTACCAATAAAGAAATTACACATTGGAATACAGCAGGTTTTCAAAATATTTATAGTTATGGAGCTACAAATCCACCCACTGACTTAGATTATAGAAAACTTGGTGAGACTTGGTCAACACCAAGAATTTTAAGAATAAAAGTTAATGGTACAGATAAATGGGTTGCAGTTTTAGGTGGAGGCTACAATGGTGGAGTAAGTCCAGATATAGGATCAGCAGTATTTGTTGTTGATTTAGAAAATGAAGGAAAGCTATTAAAAAAAATAAATATTACAGATCAAGCTAACGTAATGCATAATTATGTTTGGGGATTACCTAAAGGAACTAATACTTTAACTGAGTTTGATTTAGAAACTCGTGCTAGCATAACATCATATAATGTTAACTGTTGTAAGTTAAGAGTAAGTGGAGCTGGAGATATACCATACAGTATTACTGGTACTTTGGTTGGAGACGAAATGAGAAATTTAAAATTGAAATTTGACAGTCCTCCTCCTGGTGGAACTAATTTCACTGTTCAAAAAGTAAATAAGACAGATATTATTAATTCTTTACCGGCAAATTTATCTGTTGTTACTTCAGATAGTACCAGCAAAGCAAATTATGACGGCGCAATAGTTTATGCTGCAGACCTTGAAGGAAAAATAACTAAAATTAATCTAACAGATAATTTTACTTTAAATTCTGATAATGTGATTTCAAATATTTCATCAACTACATTGTTTAATTCTCAATCAACATCGGATAATGGCAGGTATATTTATACTAGACCTGAAATAACAATTAATAATGATGATAATTTATGGTTATATTTTGGAACTGGTAATACACAAAAACTTCAAGATCAATCAAACAAGACTCAAAATAGAGTTTATGGAATCAAAGATAAAGATTTTCCAAGTTATGTTGATATAAATCCCCCAGGAGATGTTTCTAAATGCAAAACGTCACCAACTTGTCCTGGAAGTTCAGATTTAGGATGGTATGTAAACCTTCCAAATGCTCAAAAGCTTACTGCTGAACCCACAGTTGACAAAGATAGAGTATATTTTCCTATTTATGAGCCAACTTCTGGCACAAATGCTTGTAAAACGGGAAAAGCAATATTGACAGCATACGATAGTAAGTGTGGAAATTCAGTTTTGAACGTAAATTTAGGTACTGGAGTTCTATCAAAAGTTGTAAAACAAGGTGATAATCTCTATATAGGTATAGCAGGAGAAGCAAATAAGAATATTAGTGGATTCACATCTAAAGACAATTTAATTACAGGAAAATCTCAAGCAAAAGATACAGGAACAGAAATCCAGCTTGAAAAATGGATTGAAAATTATTAAATTACTTAAACTCTAACACAAAAATAATATTTTAAAAAAACCAATAAAATTAGGCTTTATTTCAAATAAAATTTATTTTGGTTTATCCTAAAACTCTAACACAAAATTTTATTACTCTAACACAAAAATATAAAAAATATACAATATATTTAAAA
Source organism: uncultured Pelagibacteraceae bacterium (assembly GCA_902623415.1). Lineage (GTDB taxonomy): Bacteria > Pseudomonadota > Alphaproteobacteria > Pelagibacterales > Pelagibacteraceae > Pelagibacter. The sequence goes on along the minus strand of CACNTU010000013.1, from coordinate 10,498 downwards.
TGCTTTAATTTACTTGTTTTTTTGATTTAGATAAGAAAAAATTAGAATTAATTAGCATTCTAACACAAAATAATTAACTCTAACACAAATATATTGACATATATTGTCCAAATCAGTTAAATTAAAGTATATTATTTAAAACATTCTATGGATGAAGACGATAAAAAATTAGAAAATCAGATAAATACATCTGAAAGTAGTAATGATTCTAATGAAGAAGTTAAATTAGAGGTTGAAAATGAGACAAACTTGGAAAAACAAGAGAACAATATTCAAGAAGATAAAAATTTAAATGAGGTAATTCATAAAAAAGATGGAAGATTGCATATTTATGTCAGACAAGACAAATATAAAGGCGAATTAAAGTCAAAAAACTGGGTTGGTAGACTTTATATAAATGGAAAACAAAAAATTTCTTCATCTGGGACTAAAGATTTAGATGAAGCTATCCCAATTTTAGAGAAATGGTTTGATGATGTTCAGCTAGAGGCTCAAAATCAAAATAAAATTGAATTGGAAGTTAAAGAAAATGAAACAAATGAAAATATTCAGTTGCAAAATATAGAAATTGATCAAAAAACAGCTGATGATGTGTCTTTAGATGCATCAAATGAAATAAAAGATGACTTAACCTCTAAAAAAGTATTAAAGTCATCAATGTTTGATAAATTAAAGAATATCAAATTTGGAAAATCTAAGAAAGACAATCCACAAGAAAGTGCTAACGAAAGTTCTCAACAAAAAAAATCAAAAAATAAAGTAAAATCTTTTTTTGATAATTTTTTTAAATCAAAAGTTTCTAAATTAAGTGTTGCTGGTGAGGAAATAGCAGGATTAGATATTTCAAAAGATGCAATTAGAGTTTGCCAAGTAAGTCAGGATAAAGACGAAAATTGGATTTTAGATAAATTTTCTTACAGACTTTTGGATAAAGATAAAGTCCAAGATAATATATTAGAGAGTAAAGATTATGTTGCTGAAGAAATATCTTTAGCGATGTCAAATGCAAAAATAACTTCAAAAAATATTGCATTATCTATACCTGTTACGAGTGCAATTATTAGAGTAGTTACAAGTCCGCTCATGAGCGATGAAGAGCTCCAAAAGGCAATAGAGACAGATTCTTTATGGGAAAATTTAGTTCAGTTAGCAGATAATTTAAATGATTATTCAATTTTTCATCAAGTAATTAATAGAAACTCAAAAAACAACACAATGGAAATATTGTTTGTGGCATCTAAACTATCAGATGTGAATTCTTATTCTGCTATTGCAAAAAAAGCAGGTTTAAATCCAGTTATTCTTGATGTGAAATGTTTTACTTTAAAGAATGCACATGACAACACAAAATTTAAATCAATTAATCAAAATACTAATTCAGCAATATTAGAAATTAGTGATGATGAAAATTATTTAATGATTATTCATAATAATACGCCAGTAATTACTGACGTTTTTTTAAGACAGCCAGAAAAAGATTTAATTTCTCAAATTAGTGATGGACCAATTAATGATGAGTCAGAGGCTGTAATAAGACGTTATTCAATGCAAGTAAAACAAGCAATAGGCGATTATGAAGCTAAACATGAAAATAAAATTAATAATATTCAAGTTGTTAGTTCATTAAAAAATATAAATTCAATTATACCATCATTTAAAAAAAATCTCCCAACTACAGGTTTTTCACTTTTTGATCCTTTAGAAGGGGTTGCAATACCATCTTACAATGCAGAAAAAACTAATTTAGATAATAGATCGACTCTGGCTGCTGTTATCGGACTTGCTTATAGAAAATTAGATGTATTTGGTTATTATAAGTTTGTAACAGCTGTTAAGAACATTAACTTATTGCCCAACAGAGATGCTGTAAGACAACAGGGAAGATTAAAATTCCTCTCTGGATTTGCATTTAAAGGATTGGCTATAGCAATTGCAGTAATTTATATATCTTTGATAGGACTATCAGTATTAAAAATAAACAAAAATAAGAAAATTTTAGCAGAGTTTGATTCAGTTCAAATGGAATTTGATAATTATAATGGTCAGTTTTCAAAATTAATAAAACAAAAAAGAGAAATGGATAAGTCATTGGAGCTTGGAAAACTTGTAAGCTCAAACCAAGTTCTTTCTTATAAAGCTTTAGCGCAAATTACTAGAAGTGTTCCATTAAGAGTAAACTTTTCAAAAATGACTTTTGATGGCTCATCAAATATAACAATTGAAGGAATGGCTTTTTCAGATCAAGATATTTTAAATTTTATTTCTAATCTAAATGAAAAATCTTTAATTGATCAAGCCTCATTGGTTGCAATGAAAGTTGATAATCAGGATAGCAATAGTAACAAGAAAGGGTTTACAATTCTTTGTAAATTAAAACAAAGTTAATATGGATTTAGGAAATTTAAAAAATTTAGATGTAAAAGATTTATTAGAAAAACTAAAAGGAATGGATCTGATGAGTAATAAAAAGCTTCTCATCAAGTTTGGCATAGGTTTTGTTTCAATTTTAATTTTTTTAATCATTTATTATTTTTTTGTTTCACCAACAGTGAAATTTCAAAATGAGCAAATTTCAATAATGAATGAAAATAAAAATAAAATTGAGGAATTTAAGACCAATATTGTAACTTTAAAGAAAACTATTAAAAAACTTGAACCTGAATTCAAAAAAAATAGTAAACTTTTTCATAGTAAAAAAGAGGTAGAGGACCTTTATCAAAATATAAGTAATTTTGCTTTGGCTAATGGTTTATCAATTGTAAATTTAAAAAAAGCAGATCCAGTTGCAGTTTCAAATTCAAATACTGACAATTCTACTGAAAATCAGAATAATGACGGGCAACCAAATGCATTATATTTTAAAATACCTGTGGAATTTGAAATAATGGGTAATTTTCTTGGTTATTTGAAATTTAAAAGATCTTTAGCAAGTTCGTCAAAAGTCATAAATTTTGATAAAGAGGAAATTGACGTTTTAAAAGATGTACAAGGAAAAGTATTATCAAAGGGAACAATATCAATAGTAGGTCTACCAGATGAATATAAATAAATTAATAATTTTTATTTTAACTTTGTTTCTTCTAAACCTTAATTATGCATGGTCAGAAGATAAAATTAAGTTAGATGAGGAGGAATTACCTGCGATTGATCCTTTCCAAGGGAACGCTGCAGTGGGCCAAAACCAAAACAATATAGAAGAAAATTCAAATGAACAAACAAGTGAAGCTGGAATTTTAAATGGAATGAGGCTCGTTGGCACAATCATTGGTAAAAATAAAAAGTTTGCTATTATGTCTAGACCAGATGGAAACGTTTTTAAATTTGAAGAGGATCAAAAACTTAATTCTAGTGTTTGGGTAGTAGAAATTTTCAATTCTTATGTAATTATTGAAGATGAAAATAATAAATTTTATCAAGTATATATGAATAATTTAATTCAAGAAGTTGATGGATAAAATGAAATTAGTAATAAAAATTTTTAACTTATTTTTTATTGTTTTATTTATTGTAGGATGTGAAACAACGAAACCTACTGTTAATGTTCATGGTGAAAAACCATTAATTGACACTTCTAAGGTGATTAGTGATGGAAAAAAACAAATAGAGAAGAAAGTAAAAGATGGTCCAAAGCCAATAGAAAACACCAATAATACAAAAACTAAAAGAAAAACAATTACAACTCAGAATGTTAAAAATTACGTTTCTATCCCTGAGGATTTTACAAATCTAAAACAAAAAATTAGTATAAACTTTCAAGGTCTAGATTTTAGCTATGTGATGTCATTGATGGCTGAATTAGGAAATATAAATATTTTAGTTGGAGATGAAGTTAGTGGAACTGTAACTGCTAAAATTGACAATGTTAGTTGGGATACAGCTTTTCAAACTATTCTTGATATGAAAACATTAGTTGCAGATATCAATGCTACAGATGGTATAATACGAGTTCACACACCTGAAAAACTAACTGAACAAGAAACAGCAAAATCTGCAAGAGCAGAAGTTTTAAAGAAAAAAATTGAACTTGAAGAATCGGTAGAACCCATACTTGCAGAAATATTCAGACTTTATTATATTAGTCCAGCACAAGCAAAAACGACTTTAGAGGATCTATTTGCAAGCCAAGGCGAAGAGGGTGCTGCGGTTATGAACAATTTAAAAATAACAGTAGAGGATACAACTAGATCTATAATTGTTAGAGGTCAAAAAGAAGATTTAGATGTGATAGACGCGGTTATTAAAGAAATAGACGTAAAAACTAAGCAAGTGCTAATAGAAGCTTTTATAGTAGATGTTACCTCGTCCTTTGCGAAAGCTTTAGGAACAAGAATTGGTGCAATGACCAAAAGAGGAACCTCTGGTGAAGCAGGTTCAGAAATTATTTCAGGAACTATCGGAGGTGGATCAACAACACCAGGCGGAATAAGTATTGGAGCTGCTGCAGGTACTGTTACAAATAATTCTATTACAGGAGCAACAAGTGGAGTTGGAATAATTAAAACTTTTTCTACAGCTGCATTAAAAATTGAATTGGAAGCTCTTCAGTCTTTGGGATTAAATGAAATTTTATCTTCTCCTAGTGTTTTTACCTTAAATAACCAAGAAGCAACAATAACTCAAGGAGATCAAATTCCATACCAAACTACATCAGACGGAACAACAACCACAGAATTTAAAGAAGCAGCTTTATCTTTAACTGTTACACCAAGTATTATTGGAGATGGGAATGTTCTACTAGATATCCAAGTTAATAATGATGCTCCAAAAACAATAGCAGGAGCTGATGAGCCTGGAATATCAACAAATGAAATTAAAACTAAACTACTCGTCACTGATGGAGATATAGTCGTAATAGGTGGAATTAAAAAGAATACAAAAAATAATACTAATACAAAAACTCCAGGCATTAGCGATGTTCCTGTAGTTGGAAATTTGTTCAAAGGTAAAAATAAAACTGATGAACTAAAAGAGTTGTTAATATTTATAGCTCCAAGAGTAATACAATAAGTTATGGCAAAAATAAATTTAGACCCGCAAAGTGAACAAAGCATTTTAAATATGCTTTTAGACCACAGTGCATTAAATGATTCATCTGTATCTAAAATAGTAAACACAAGTAAAGAAATAGGAAAAACAAAAATTGAGACCGCAATAGAATTAAAACTTACAGATGAGCAAAAAATTCTTAAAATACTTTCAAGCTCATACTCACTTGATATAGTTGATTTAAATGAGAAAAAGATTGATGAAAAAATAAAAAAAATTCTTGATTTAAGGTTTATTGAGGACAACCATATAGTCCCATTTGAAATTTCTGGGTCAACTCTTAAAATTGCAATACCAGATGGTTCAAAATTAAGCTTAATGAAAAATTTAAAAACCATGACTCAAATGGAGCCAGAACTTTATGCCGCTTCAATTTCCAACATAAACGATTTCATAGCAAGACTTAAAAAATTAGAAAATAAAAAAATTTCATCTTCCAATGTAAAAGTTGAAAAAATAGAAAAAAATAAAGATGAATTAGTTGAGGTAGGTTCCGAAGTTATAGTATTTGGAAATAAATTAATTACTGAGGCAATTAATTTAGGCGCTAGTGATATTCACATTGAATGTTTTAGAGATAGTGCTCAAGTAAGATTTAGAGTTGATGGTATTTTGAGAGTAATGAGTTCATACTCATCATTCTTATATGAAAATTATAATGCAGTTGTAACAAGAATGAAGATAATTAGTAAATTAGATATTGCTGAAAGAAGACTTCCTCAAGATGGAGCCAGTACTTTTAAATCAGATACAAAAGAGGTGGATTTAAGGGTTTCAATATTGCCTACCAAGAATAATGAAAGAATTGTTATGAGGATTTTAAATAAAGAAGCTGGCGAAAAAAAATTAAGTGAATTAGGTTTCGAAGCAAAAGATTTAGAAAAATTAACAAAAGCTATAACTTCTCCTCAGGGTATGGTTTTAGTAACCGGACCAACTGGTAGTGGAAAAACAACCACACTTTATAGTGTTTTAAAACATATCAATAAGCCTGGTATGAATATTTTAACTGCTGAAGATCCAGTTGAATATGAATTAGAAGGCGTAGGGCAAGTTCAAGTAAAAGAAGCTATAGATTTTACTTTTGAGTCAGCATTAAGATCTTTTCTTAGACAAGATCCAGAGGTGATATTAGTTGGAGAGATAAGGGATAAAGCAACAGTAGATATTGCCCTTAAAGCTTCTCTAACTGGACACTTAGTTTTCAGTACTCTTCACACAAATGATGCCCCTAGTTCTATTACAAGGCTGTTAAATATGGGAACACCCAATTATCTAATTTCAGCTGCTTTAACTTTAATTATGGCACAAAGATTAGCTAGAAAAAATTGCTCAGAATGTTCGATTATAGATGAAAATGTTACACCAAAATTATTGAATGCAATTGGGTTTTTACCAGAGCAATCAGCAAGAGCAAAAATTTATAAAGGCAAGGGATGTGATCAATGTGGAAATACTGGATTTAAAGGAAGGATGGGCATTTACGAAATCCTTGAAATTGATAAAGAATTAAAACATGGAATTTTATCTGACATGAGTCAAGCTGAGTTAAATGCTATTGCTAAAAAAAATGGTTTTAGAACTATGCAAGAAATGGGACATGATCTTCTATTAAGTGGAGATTTGTGTTATTCTGAATTTGAAAGAGTACTTCAATCGAATTAATGCTTAATTTTGAATACAAAGGAATATCTTACGGAAAATATGTAGAAGGAGAAATTGAGGCACTCAATAATTCTGAAGCAGCTCATAAACTAAAAGAGCAAAAAGTAATTATTACCAAATTAATTCAAACTAAAAAAAAGAAAGAAATTAAAAAAAAAGAAAAAACGTCTTTTTCATTTGGAACAGGAGTTAAAGCTAAAGATATTTTAGTTTTTTGTAAACAATTTGCTACAATGTTAAGAGCAGGTTTACCTGTATTAAATACTCTTGAAATGTTGATTGGACAAACAGCATCTAAGGGAATGAAAACTATAATTGAGACTATTAAAAAAGATCTTGAAGCAGGTAATGCATTATCAAAATGTTTTGAAAAACATCCAAAAGTATTTGACACAGTGGTAGTAAATTTGATCAAAGCAGGTGAGGCTAGTGGTAAGCTAGATATATTTTTACAAAAAATTGTTCTTAATTTAGAAAAAAAAGAAAAAATTAAATCACAAATTAAAAGTGCCTTTTTTTATCCCGGAGTTTTATTCACAGTTGCAATAGGTGTTACAATTTTCATGTTAATGAATGTTGTTCCAACCTTCGTAAATATGTATGAGGGAATGGGTATGGGAGATGATTTACCAACTCCAACTGCTGTAATTATGTCTATGAGTACTTTTCTAAGATCAGCAGGTGGATTGATTATGTTCATTTCAATTATAGCAATTGTTGTATTAATGAAATTTTTCATAGCAAAAAGTTATAACTTTAGAAAATCTTGGCATGCATTTACTTTAAAGTTACCAGTTTTTGGAAACCTATTGCAAAAATCTATTCTTGCTAAAGTTTCGATGGTTCTTGGTAATCTTAATCAAGCAGGTGTCGATTTAATAGAAAGTATTGATATTGCAAAATCAGTAACTGAAAATGTTATTGTAGTAGAGTCGCTTGAAAATATTAAGAAGGGTGTATTTTCTGGAGAAACATTGACAGATTTATTTAGAAAAGAAAAAATTTTTCCTTCTACTTTTAGTCAATTGATTGCAGTAGGAGAGCAAACAGGAAGTTTGGATGACATGTTTGGCTCTGTTGCAACATATTATGAAGAAGAATTCGATGTTGCGGTTGGAAATTTATCAAGTTTAATTGAGCCCATTATGATCGTATTTATGGGAATTACTATTGGGGGTTTAATGCTAGCTATGTATGCCCCAATATTCAATGTTGGTGCAATTATTAATTAAACTACCAATATCCAAGGACTTTTTGGTGTTTGACATTTAAAACCATAGATTTTAGAATTAATCTAATATTTTTTAAAAATAGGAGTCGCATGAAAAAAAACAAAGGTTTTACACTTATTGAGCTACTAGTAGTTGTAGCTATAATAGGTATTTTAGCTGCAGTAGGTGTTGTGGCTTATAACGGATATACAGCATCAGCAAAGGCTAATGCTACAAAAACAATGCATTCACAAGCTGTTAAGTATATTTCAGCAGAAATTCAAAAATGTTCTTTAGGTGAGAGCAAATTTATGGGAACCAACCAGGATTGTCCAGCAACAGCAGCAAAAGCTGTATCTGGTGCAGTTAATACAATGACTGATAAAAATCCTTATAACACTGCTAATAATGCAGTAGCTTCAAGTGGAAGTTTTGTAGCTGGACAGGTAAGCGTAAGTTCTTCTGGTACAACTGTGACAGTAAAAACTTGTACGAAATCAGGTTGTGGTTCATCCGATCAGCTAACTGCTACGATAAGCGTAGATTAAATTTAAATGAGGCGCTACAGCCGAGGTTTTACTTTAATAGAACTTTTGGTTGTAGTTGCACTCATAGGAATACTCTCGGCAATAGGTATAGTTTCATACGGTAAATACAAAACTTCAGCAGAAAAAAAACAAGCAGAAATAAGTCTTAGCTCGATATATCTAGCAGAACAAGAATATAAGTCTAACAATGGGAGTTATTATTATAATTCTTCATTGAATAACATTATCAATGAACTTTTTGATGGTGTAGATGATTTATCAGACCAAAATTATAATTATACTATTACTGGAAATGCCTCTAGCGATACTTTAAGTATCCAAGCAAAACACAAAACTTCAAATTGTACTTTAACTCTAAACGAAAAGAATAAGTTAACTACTTCAAATTGTTAAAGCTAGTTAATGAAAACATTTTTATATTTAAATATTATTGTTACAGGATTAAATATCTTTATAATTATTTATGCTTATTCTTTAAATTTTTTTCCTAAAAAATGGAGAAAAAAAGTTAATCAAGATACTTTAGTTGGTTTAGCTTTAATATTTTTCAGCTTATTTACTTTTTTTCTTTGGGCTATATATTTTTATTATAAAATATTTATATGAATAAAAAAGCTTTCACCCTGATAGAACTTTTAGTGGTTTTGGCTATAATTGGTATTCTCGCTGCTGTAGGTGTGGTTGCATATGGAAAATATACCGATGGTGCTAAAAATGCGATTATAAAATCAAATCATGAAAAAATTAAACAATTAATATTAGCTGAAATTGCAGATTGTCATTTATCTGGTGGTCGAGATCATAAAGTTATAAGATATGAGAGATCAGGGGGAAAAACCTATAGAGAAAGAGAATTTAGATGTCGTTCAGCATTTAGTAACGAACTACAAGTACATTTTTTATTTGTTGGCTTAAGAGATCCTGTAATTCAAGACTTTAGTTTTTATAAGGCTTGGACTTATAATGGAACCGTACTACCTAATGATGCGGGTGCAGCATGGTGGGGTACACCATCAAAGAATAGATTTTATCCAGCTTATTGGGTTGGAAAAACATGGATTGAGGAAAAATGGATAGATGGTTCAAGAAATTTAAAGTTAACAAGTTATTTTATGGATGAAACAACTAGTATAACTGATACAATTCTAATTCCCTTTAAATGATTAAAATTAAGGCCTTTACTCTAATAGAACTCTTAGTCGTGGTAGCAATAATAGGTATTCTAGCTGCAGTGGGGGTAGTTGCTTATAATGGATATACGAGTAGCGCTAAAAAAACTGTCGCAAAACAAAATCATAATATGATGGTTAAAGAATTTAAAGTCCTTGTTACAGCATTTGATATAAATGGTAGCATAAGTAGAAAAGTTAATGGAGGTAATTTGAAAACCTTTACCACAAAAGGTTCAGCATTTGATTGTTCGCCTTACCAACATCATTTTAAAGATATAAAATCACCTTTTGCAACTTCAGTTCAAACAGGTAAAGATCAAGATAATCAAGCATGGGGTGGAACTTGTTGTAATTATGGAAAAGTTGGATGGACTTATATTTGGCAAAAAGCAGGAGGTTACTGTACTTTTTCTACTTATATTACAGATACAGAACTAATTTATGATGAAGTCAAATGGTCAGACTAAAGCCTTCACTCTAATTGAACTTTTAGTCGTCGTAGCAATCATTGGTATATTATCTTCAGTTGGAGTAGTTGCTTATAACGGATATACAAAAAGTGCAAAAGCTAAGACTGCTGAATTAAACTACACAAATATCAATAAAGCTTTAATGTTTGAGTTTATGAAGTGTGAATTAGATAGCTCTGCTAGAGTATTTAATAATCATAAATGTAGTAATTCAAACTCTCCATCCATTAATACAATAAGCAGCTTTATCACTAATAATTTAAAAATGTCCAACCCTTATGGCTCTAATTTAATAAATAAATCTCCATGTGCTCAAGGATCTGTTTCTATTAGTAGCCCTTCCAAAGGTAATTATTCTGTTAGCTTTTATTCTGCTCCTCAGAAGA
>CACNTU010000012.1 GCA_902623415.1 uncultured Pelagibacteraceae bacterium | reverse complement strand
GTGGAAACGTAGGGCGTAATACTACAATTATTAGATCCAATTACATGCATGACGAAAATGGTTTGTTTAGTGAGTTTGGAATGGATTTATGGAGAAAGATGAGTCAGGATCTGAATTACAATGTAATGTTTTCCCCAAGAGGAATAATTAATCTTGCACATTCTGATGCACAAATGAATGCATACGCGAGAAGAGGAAATTCTATGAGATTAAATGGAATAGATGCTGTTCTTTTAAATAGAGAGCAAGTTAAAGAAATTATTCCAATGGCTGATTTTTCTGAAAATGTAAGATTTCCAATTTTTGGTGGTTTGATGCAACCAAGTGCAGGCACAGCAAGACATGATGCTGTTGCATGGGGTTATGCACGTCAGGCAGATTCAATGGGGGTAGATATAATTCAAAATTGTGAAGTGATAGGTTTCGATGTTTCCGCAGGAAAAATACAGGGAATAAGAACTTCAAGAGGAAATATCAAAGCAAAAAAAGTTGGTATTTGCGTTGCGGGTAGCACAAATATTTTAGCAGAAAAATTAAATATGACATTACCAATTGAAACTCATTTACTCCAAGCATGTGTTTCTGAACCAGTTAAACCAGTTTTAGATAATGTAGTTACCTTTGGTGCAGGACACTTTTATGTAAGTCAATCTGACAAAGGTGAGATGGTAATGGGCGGTGATCTTGATGGTTATAATAGTTATGCTCAAAGAGGAAACTTACCAACATTACAACATGTATTAACTGAAGGTATAGCCATGATGCCATTTTTGAGTAAATTAAAAATGCTTAGAACGTGGGGTGGTATTATGGATATGTCAATGGATGGTTCACCTATTATCGATAAAACACACATTGATGGTTTGTATTTGAATTGTGGATGGTGCTATGGAGGATTTAAAGCTACACCTGCATCGGGTTGGACATTTGCTCATACTATTGCTCAAGATAGAGTGCATGAATTAAATGCTGGCTATAGCTTAAATAGATTTAATACTGGCCATCTTATTGATGAAAAGGGACTTGGAACAAAAACCTGGATATCGTAAATGCTTCACATAAATTGCCCACACTGTGGAATGAGATCTCAAAATGAATTTTCATATGGTGGCGATGCAAGCGTTAAAAGACCAGAACTTAATAAAGAAGTTTCGGATCAAGATTGGGATAATTTTGTTTACAATAGAAAAAGTTTAAGAGGAAAGCATTTAGAGCTATGGCAACATATTTCTGGATGTAGACAATGGATAAAGGTTGAGAGAGATACTGCAACCCATGAAATTTTTAGAACTTTTAAAGCTGATGAGGAAGTTGCTTAATGACCCAAGCTTTTAGAATTGAAAATGGGGGATTAATAAATAGAGATAAAAAATTATCCTTTAAATTTAATGGTAAAACTTACTTAGGTTATGAGGGTGACACATTAGCCTCAGCTTTATTGGCAAATGGAGTACATTTAGTAGGAAGAAGTTTTAAATATCACAGACCTAGAGGTTTCTTTGGAGCTGGCGTAGATGAACCTTATGCAGTTGTTCAACTTTTTAGAAATGGTGAAACAGAACCTAATATTAAAGCCACAGAGCAGGAGTTGTTTGAGGGTTTAGAAGCAAAAAGTGTTAATTGTTGGCCAAGTGTTAATTTTGACATAGGTGCAATCAATAATTTTTTGAGAATTTTTTTACCAGCAGGTTTTTATTACAAAACTTTTATGTGGCCAAAAAGTTTTTGGTATCGAATTTATGAACCTTTCATTAGAAAAGCAGCTGGTTTAGGCGTAGCTTCAACTAAACATGATAAAGAAAGGTATGAACATAAGTACGAATATTGCGATTTGTTAATTGCAGGCTCAGGACCTTCGGGATTAGCTGGTGCATATGCAGCAGCAAAAAATGGAGCTAAAGTAATTTTAGCTGAAGACAAACCAAGATTTGGTGGATCTTTATTAACTAGTGATGTCAATATTGGCAATCAATCAGGAAAAGATTGGGCTGAAGGAATAATTGCAGAACTTAAAACAATGCCTAATGTTGTTGTAAAAAATAGATCTCAAATTTTTGGATATTATGATCACAACATGCTTGTGATGTCAGAAAAAGTTAGTGATCATTTACCATCAACTAAAAAATATCACCCTAACAAAAGATTATGGTACATTCGAGCAAAAGAAGTTTTGATTTCCTCAGGATCAATTGAAAGACCAATAGTTTTTGGAAATAATGATACACCAGGCGTAATGCTTTCTTCAGCTGCTAAAGAATATTTAAAAGTATACGGTGTTTTAGTCGGAAGAAAACCATTAGTATTTACAAATAACGATAGTGGATACGAAACAGCAATAGAATTTAAAAAACATGGAGTAAATCCAGTTGTTTTAGACTCAAGAAAAAATCCTGAGTCAGAAATAATTGATGAGGCAAAAAATTTAGGAATTAATATTAAAAATTCATATGTTGTTGTTGCAGCACAAGGATACAAAAAAGTAAAATCGGCAGATATCGCAAGTATTTCTGAAGACAAAAAACAACTTGGTAAAATAGAAAATATACAATGTGATTGTATTTGCGTTTCAGGTTTTTGGACACCAACTATTCATTTAGCCTCACAATCAGGAAATAAAACAAAGTTTAAAGAAGAAATTGATGCATTTGTTCCAGGACAATCAAAACAAAATGAAACTACTTTAGGTGCAGCTAATGGAGTATTTTCACTAGAGGAAACTTTAAAAACTTCATTTACAGCAGGAAGTGAATTATCAAAAAAAATTACTGAAAATGATAATAAGATAGCTATTCCAAATGTAGTTGAAAAGAAATCTTCTCAGCATGATAAGTTTTGGTGTGTTCCATTACCAAAAGGTAAAAATTATAAAAGATTTTTAGATTTTCAAAACGATGTAGCGGTGTCTGATGTAGAAATAGCTTTAAGAGAAGGGTATCGATCAATTGAACACGTTAAAAGATATACCACTCTAGGAATGGCAACAGACCAAGGAAAAACAAGTAATTTAAATGGATTACAATTAGTATCCGAAATTGAAAACAAAGTTGTTCCTGCAGTAGGCCATACAACTTTTAGGCCTCCATATACTCCTGTTTCTATTGGAGCAATAGTAGGAAGAGAGGTTGGAAAACATTCAAGACCAACAAGAAAATCTCCAATGCATTCATGGCATGAAAAAAATAATGCAGTCTTTGTTGATGCAGGTGTTTGGTTAAGACCCAGGTATTATAGAAGAGGAAATGAAAATTTATTTGAGGGATCAAAAAGAGAAGCAAAAAATGTAAGAACAAATGTAGGTGTTTGCGATGTAACTACATTAGGTAAAATAGATATTAAAGGACCAGATGCAGCGGAGTTATTAAATAGAGTCTATACAAATGCATGGTTGAAGCTACCAGTTGGTAAAGCCAGATATGGTGTAATGTTGAGAGAAGATGGAATTGTAATGGATGACGGAACAACTACAAGAATTTCTGAAAATCATTATCATATGACTACGACAACAGCTCAGGCAGCAAACGTTCTTTCGCATTTAGAATATTATTTGCAACTTGTTTGGCCTGAATTAAATGTGAATGTAGTTTCAACTACAGAACAGTGGGCAGGAGCAGCTATAGCTGGACCTAAATCTCGAGATTTATTACAAAAATTATTTCCAAACTCTGATGTATCAAATGAAGGCTTACCTTTTATGGGCTATATGGAGGGAGATCTATTTGGAGTAAAAGCAAGAATATATAGAATTTCGTTTTCAGGCGAGCTTGCTTATGAGGTAAATGTTGAGTCTGATTATGGAAATTTTATGTGGGAAAAAATAATTGAAGTTGGTAAAGAATTTAATATTCAACCATATGGAACTGAAGCATTATCAACTCTTAGAATTGAAATGGGACATGTTGCAGGATCAGAACTTGATGGTAGAACAATTCCATTCGACAACGCCTTAGAAGGTCTTGTTAGTAAAAAGAAAGATTTTATTGGAAAAAGATCATTACAAAGATCTGCATTTATAGCTGAAGATAGACAAAGAATAGTGGGCGTAGTTCCATTAGATAAACAAACAAGCATACCAGAAGGCTCTCACTTAGTTAAAGATGATAAAGCACCGTTACCAAATCCAAAATTAGGTCATATCTCTGCATCTTGTTGGAGTGTTGAATATGATAATCCTTTTTCTTTAGCAATTTTAAAAGATGGAAAAAATATGATCGGTCAAAAGCTTTTTGCGATGTCACCACTTAAAAACAAAGTAATACCAGTTGAGATAGTTTCATCACATTATGTAGACCCAAAAGGTGAAAGAGTTAGATCATGACATTAATTTCAGCTTTATCAAATGTTCATGCAAAAGGTCAATTCGGCGATTATGAAGGTAAAAATGAAAATGATATACTTAAAATATCTGAAATCAAAAATTTATTAATTGTTCAAATAGTTCAGTACAAAAATTCTTCAGTTTCATTTGAGGGTATTGATATTGATGGTTTAAAATTAAAAAATGAACCTTTGGCCGTAGTATTTAATGAAAATACAAGGATTATGTGGAATGGACCAAAAAACTGGCTTTTAGTTTCAATAAAAAAAGATTTAATAAAAAATGTAGAAGATAAATTTAAAGATACAGATTTTGCTGTAACAGATTTATCTCATTCTAGAGCTATTATAGAAATCGAGGGAAATAATACAATAGAAGTTTTGAAAAAAGGGTGTCCTTTTAATTTTAATAAACTAGATAAAAACAATTCAATTAACTCAACTTATAATGGAATAGCTTTTACTGTAGATAGGTTGAGTGATAATCCAAATAAAGTAAGGATATTTGCGCTAAGAAGTTTTGGCGAGTCTTTATATCATTCTATCACAGATGCATCTTTAGAGTTTGGTTTTGAAACTATATAAACTCAAGGTTTCAATCTCTTGTTGCAATATAAACACCTATAGAAGTAATTAGAAATCCAATTAAATCTAAGCTAGTTAAACTTTCATTTAAGAAGAGCCATGCCATAAAAGCAGACGTTGCTGGAATTAAAAAAAATATAGAAACAGTTTTGCTTGCTGAGTTATTTTTAATTAAAAACATTAATATTGTAAATGCACCAAATGACACCAAAAATATTTGATGGCTCATTGCAATAATAAATGTTTGTGAGAAATCAATATATGGATCAACAAACAAAATAATTATTGATAAATGAAATATACATCCACCAATAGCTTGATTCATATTACTTACAGACAATGGTAAGTTGTTGCTTAATTTTTTTTGCCATAAAGTTGAAAATGTAATTGCTAATAAAGCTATTATTGTTGCGATCAATCCTGTTGCTGGTATTTTAGAACCAACATCAAAACCTAATACAAGTCCTGCACCAGCAAATCCTAATAAAACACCTATCCATTGTTTTATAGATACTTTCTCATTTAAAATTGGACCACTTAATGCATTTGTGAGAACTGGTTGAAGGGTTACAATTAACGCTGCTATAGCTGTTGGCATGCCTATTGAAATTGAGTAAAAGACACCACCAAGATAAAAACCATGAAACAAGACACCACTGAAAAAAGATTCAAAAAAATTTCTTTTGCTTACTAGAACTTTTTGTTTTGAATAAATTGAAAATAAAAAAAAACCGAAAGCAACTAATGCAAATCTAAAAGCTAGAGCAGCAAATGGATCACTATTGTCTATGATAGGTTTGGTTGTTATGAAAGCGGAAGACCATAAAAGTATAAATATGAAAGGAAATATTTTAATCATCTTGTTTAATAAACAAATAAATCAAATAAAATCAAACAAATCGGTACCTATTATGAACAAATTAGAAGTGGAAATGAAATACCAAATCACCTAAGGTTCGACCATGAAGTTTAAATTATTTCGAATTTTAACAGTTATACTGTCTTTCTTCTTATTGACAGGATTTGTACCCATTCTTTCATTTGTTGGTCCAGGTGTAACTGCTCTCACTTCAGGTAATATCTATAAAGCTAGTGCACAATTTATAGTTAATCAACGTATAGAAAAAGAAACTGGAAAGAATTCTTTAGCTTTAATTAAAGAAACTTTGATCGAAGAAACAGATATAAAAATAAAAAAAAATTCATTTGATGAAGATTTAAGACAATTAGTCGAAACAAGAATTAAAATGACTAGACAAAAAATAGATAATCAAAATTTACAAAAATTGCTTAAAAAGAGAATAGAGGTTACTAGATCAATACTTAATATAAATAATATTACTCAATAATATTAAGATATATCAGATTGTCTTGTTTAGTTTCTTTGCACCACATTTCATAGCTTTCACAAACCCTCCACAAGTGATCAAAAGCTCTTTGTGAAATTTCTAGTGGAAAATGACTTTTAGTATAATAAAGCTTTGGTATCTTCATTAAAAATTTTACCATAGAATCTTTTTGTAGTTCTAAAAGTCTTAAAGTTTCTTGATTTATTTCTTTTTTAGTTATTTGGTCAATAAATTTATTATTCTTGAGTTCTAAAAACCATTTATCATGAAATTCTCCAGAACTTAGAATGTCATATTCTTTAGTAGTCATAAATATTTCAAAAGCTTGTATATTATTGATTTCAGGATTTTGTTTTTTAATTTCTATAATATTTGAATAAACAAATTCAGCAGCTCTCAACACATATGGTTTTTCAGTCTTGCTAGACATAAACTAATTTTTATGTTTGACCATAGCTGAATGAGCCAAAATTAAGTTAGGATCTAAGAAAACTTTTGAGGATTTAATATTTTTAAATGATTTAAATGCAAAAATCGCAATAGGTAGTTCTGTACAACCTAAAATGATTTTTTTACACTTCATTTTAATTAAGGAATCAATTGCAGGTTTAATTGCTTTTGCTGCAGCTTTTACATTGCCCATTTTAACTAATTTAATTGTTTTATTGACTGACAATTTTTGTATTTTTTGAGATGGCTCTATTAATTGATAATCTTTTTCAAAAAATTTTTTATAAACTCCAGTTTTAAGAGTACCCTCAGTTGCTAAGAGACCAACTTTAGAGTTTTTTTTGCATTTTTTTTTTGTAAATTTGAAAACTTCTTTTGGCATATTGATTATTGGAATATTAATTTTATTTTGTAAATCATCGAACCAATAATGAGCCGTATTACAAGGTATAACTATAAATTTACATTTATTCTTTTCGAGAAGTTTACAACCTTTAAGCAAACTCTTTAAAACTTTATTATATTTAGCTCTACTTGATTTATTTGTAGATTTGTTTGAAAGATTTTTAGTTTGAGAACCGATAGATTCAGGTCTGCCAGGAATATTTGACTTATTATAAAGTATGAACAATGGATACTCTTGATCAATTTTTCCTCTATTTAAAACTGCAAGTTTGTTACAAAAATCAAGACCTGCTTGAGTTCCCATTCCACCTAAAATTCCAATCATAATTTTGATTAATTTATTAATTTTTTATTTTAAATCCATAATTAATAATTGTGTTTAAAGATTGTTATTAAATAAGGTATTGGCTGAATAATAAATTTTTTAAAGTTAAATTAATTTTTCAGCCAATAGGAAGTGTGAAATTATGCAGTTTTTAAGTTAACTGCTGAAGGACCTTTAGGACCATCTTCAACATCGAAAGTCAAAGCTTGACCCTCATCTAAACCGTTCATACCAGCATCTCTTACTGCTGAAACATGTACAAACACATCTTTTTCTTTATCTTCTCTTTCAATAAAACCAAAACCTTTGGTTGGATTGAACCACTTTACTTTACCTTGTAGACTCATATTTATCTTCTTACTTTTTGTTATGTTTAATAATTACTTATAATTAAGTAATATTGGCTTTCTTTAGATTTTATTGGGTTTTGTCAACAAAATAGATCAACAATTAAAAATAATTTTTTAAATATCGTCAATAAGCATAGTTAAATAAACAGAATTGATGTCTTCCTTATAGTGTGCAAAAGGTTCGCATACTGCGAAACCAGTTTTTTTGAAAAGTTTTCTTGCTGGTAGAAAAAAATCACCTGCTCCTGTTTCAATACTTAATCTTTTTATTTTTAGCTTCTTAGCTTCATTAATTAAATGATTGATAACATTTATCCCTTGACCTTGCATTCTAAAATTATCATGAATTCTTATAGATTTAAATTCCCCATGTTCTTTATCTAAAAATTTTAAAGCGCCACAACCTATTAATTTTTCATCATCCCACAAACTCCAAAATTTAATCGATGGAACTTTTAAACCAGGAATATCTAGTACATGAGCACTTCCCTCCGGTGAAGCAGCTCTAAGCTCAACAAAATGTTTAGTTAGAAGCTCATTAACTTCTGGATTATCAAAATTACCTTCTATTGATTTTAACATTTATACTAAAGTTGTGATATGACCCATTTTTCTTTTTTCTTTTATATCTTTTTTTAAATAATCAAAGAAAAATTCGTTATCATTAAACTTTAGCATATTTCTATATTGAGTAATTTGATCGCCAAGCAAATTCATCATTTTAGCATTAGATATTTTTTTCAAAGGGATTTGTTCTAAACCACATACAGCTCTAATATGATTTTCAAATTGACTCACATTAAAAGCATTTATTGTTAGATGTCCTGAATTATGTACTCTTGGAGCAATCTCATTAACATAAAGATTATCATTTCTATCAATAAAAAATTCTACACACATAGTTCCAACATATTTTAGTTCTTCAGCAATTAACATTGCCCAATCTTTAGATTGACTTAAAATTTTTTCATTAATTTCTGCAGGAATTTTTGAATATTTTAAAATTTGATCTTCATGAGTGTTTTCTATCGGTTCATATATCTCGTATTTATTATTACTAAATCTTGTAATAATAATTGAAATCTCTTTTTTTAATTTTACAAGTTTTTCAAGAATATATCCTTTTGAAAAATCAATATTTAATGAATCAAGTTCTTTAACTGATTTTATTGGATATTGACCTTTTCCGTCATATCCTAGTGTTGTAGTTTTGAGGATACCTGGTAAAAAATCCTCTAAAGCATCTATGTCAGATTTTTTTTCTATTGAAACATATCTAGTTGTTCTAATATTTAATTTATTAACAAAATCTTTTTCAGCCAATCGATGTTGAATTAATCTGTTAACTGAAGGCTTTGGCATAACAGGTTTAAATTTATTTATTTCATTTAATGTTTCAAATGGAATGTTTTCAAATTCATAAGTTACCAAATCAACTTGATTTATAAATTCTGACATTTTTTTTTTATTATCATAATCTCCAGTAACAAACTGACTGCAAAAATTTTTTGCTGGTGCATCTACGTCATCACAAAAAATAACAGTTTTAACATTTAATTTTTTAGCAGCTATTGCAAGCATACTTCCAAGTTGACCACCCCCAATGATACCAAGAGTAATTTCTGACATTTTATTTTGGAGATTTCTTTACAGATTTAGTTTGTGATGTTCGAAAATTTTTAAGTTTTTTTCGAACATTTGAATTATTATTAGCAATTATTGCTGCTGCTAATAAAGCAGCATTAATAGCACCGTCCTCTCCTATAGCAAGCGTTCCTACAGGAATTCCTTTAGGCATTTGTGCAATTGATAATAAACTATCCAAACCTTTAAGTTTTTTACTTTCAACAGGAACACCAAGCACTGGCACATGTGTAAGTGCCGATACCATACCTGGAAGATGAGCAGATCCTCCGGCACCCGCAATAATTACTCCTATATTATTTTGCTCAACTTTTGCAGCATATTCATACATTCTTTGTGGTGTTCTGTGAGCAGATATAATTTTTGTTTCAAATGAAACTCCAATTTTTTTTAGGGTTTTTTCGGCTAGTTTCATTACTTTATAGTCAGATTGACTTCCCATTATGATTGAAACTTTTAATTTACTATTTTTTTTCATGAAAATTGATCAATCTGTTTATTTCAAAATTAACTTAAAATTTCAATAAAATTAATAGTATTTAAAATACATATTGATTAGAGTTAAGCATACTATGAATTATAAAATCGATAATCTTCAATATTGCAATTGGTCTAGGAAAATCTTTGAGATCAATAGATCTGCCGGATTAGATGCTGTACATGTTACTATTGTCTACCATGAAGATTTTGATGAATTACAACTTGAAATTAAAAAATGGGAAAAATTATTTCATGAAAATTCTGATTTAATTTTTCTTGGTAAGAATTTCCAAGATATTGATAAAGCTAATAAAGAAAAAAAAACTGCAATTTTTTTTGGTTTTCAAAACTGTTCACCAATTGAAGATGACATAAATCTTGTTGAAAAGGTTCATCAATTAGGATGCAGATTTATGCAACTTACATATAATAACCAGTCTTTGCTAGCAACAGGTTGTTATGAAAAAGTAGATAGCGGAGTTACTAATTTTGGACGTGAGGTAATAAGAGAAATGAATAGAGTTGGCCTCGTGGTAGACATGTCACATTCTGCAGAAAAAAGTACTGTAGATGCAATTGAATTCAGTGAAAAACCGATAGCAGTTACTCATGCTAATCCTTCTTTTTGGCATCCAGCTAAAAGAAATAAATCCTCAGATTTATTAAAAATTTTGAGTGATAGTGGTGGTATGTTGGGTTTATCATTATACCCTCATCACTTAAAAGATAACACAAATTGTACTCTAGATAGTTTTTGTGAAATGGTAGCAAAAACAGCTGAAATAATGGATGTAAAAAAAATAGGAATAGGATCAGATCTTTGTTTAGATCATCCAGATACTGTTGTTGAATGGATGAGAAATGGTTCTTGGTCTAAAAGTAAAAATTATGGTGAAGGTTCGAAAAATAAACCGGGTTTTCCTAAACAACCTGACTGGTTTCTTGATGCAAGAGGGTTCTCAAATATTGAAAAAGGTCTAAAAAAAGTAGGTTTTTCAGATACCGAGACACATGGAATACTTGGAAATAACTGGTACAATTTTTATAAAACTATTTAATTATGAAAGTTGAATTAAGAGACCCGAATAAGATAATGAAATTATCTAGGCTAGGATCTTTTCATCAATCAAAATTATCTTTTTTAAGAAGTTTTCTTAATGAATTTAAAGAGTGGGAATATAAAAGAGATTTATTTAATTTAAATGAAAATGGTTTTGGAGAAGCTGTTTATTCATTTAAAAAAAATAAAAGAGTTTATTCTTTAATTTGTTTTGCAAATGAAATCAAAGATGAAGAAAGATCAGACAGAGTTATTGCAACAAAATGGGATGCAGCTTTTACATTACATGATGGAGTTCCTACAAAAAAAGATATTGAAAGATTAAAAAATGAAGTTCCAAAACAAGAAGTTGGTAGACTTTCTTATAAAGAATTAACTTTATCGAGAGCAAACAAATCAGTAAGAATTTATAATCATGTAGTTGAAAGTTTGAGCAAAGGTAAGCAGCCAGATTTAAACTTATTATCAAAAGTTGGCTATTTATATAGGACTACAGCAGTATATGGCTCAGGCAAATTTGGTCTTGCAGATCGATTTAGAATTAAAAATCGTGAAGAAATAAATGGTCCATTTAGATTAGAAATGATGTTGGTTTATTTGGTAAGACAATTTACTTTTGATCAAGTTAATCATGTTGCTTATCATAAAAATCCAAAAAAAGCTGTTAAGCTAGATGATAATATTTGTAAAAACTTGGGAATAGGTAATTCCACAGGCTTGGGTATGGCTCCATTTATAGTCAATCATCCAACTCTATTAAATAATTGGATTTTAAGTAGAGAAAAAGCACTTAAGAAAATTAGAGAAATCAAAGATGTAGAAAGTCAAGATAGCGATTTGTTTATTGATTGTGTAAAAAAATCATTAAAAAATATTACAAGCTGGAATACTGATAGCGAATATCAGCAAAAAAAAATTTCTTCATTATTAAAGGATGTTGAAAAATTCTTAAATTTTATAGATAAAGATTTTAATTTTAGGAGTGAATATCCTTTTAACAAAATCTATCAATGGTTAGAGGACAATACTTGCGAGGAATGTATTGAATACATAGTGTCAATAATGATGGAACCTTATAACGATATTATAAATCCTTTGGTAAAAGAAATGAGTTCAGACGAAGAAAAATATTTTAATATTCCAACTCATAGAAAAGTTGAAGAATTGCTTAATATCATTGAAGCAAAGTATCCTAATATTCTAGATATTAATTTTGAAGAAAAAGAAAATAATAAAAACTTTTGGTTTATTTCAAAAAATAAAGAAGAACCTAGATTGGCGGATCGTTTTGAAGAACATGGATCAGAATTAGAACAACCTTTAGCAATAGCAAGAGATATAAAAAAACTTTATGACAAATTATTAGTCTCAAAAAATAGTTTAACTATTGCTGAGTTTTTAACATCAAATTCTGAGTTAAGACATGTTGTAAGAAGAGCGTTCATTGTAGAAAAATTTCCTTATTCAGAAATACAAGATAATACAATTGGTAAAGATTTAATGCCAATTGATATGCTAAGACTTAAATTATCTTTTTTTGGGGCATTAAAATTTGATCCACGATCTGACAAATGGTTAAGAATATGTATGTTCCAAGGTGCTCCACTTCCAAATGAGTTAAAAAGTTATGACGAGCAGTGGGTATATAAAACTAATATTTAATAATGAAATCACTGAGTGAAATTGAAACTACTGTTAAAAGAGCTTCAAAAGCAGCAGGATATTCTTGGGGAGTTTCTGAGGAAACAGGAAAAAGTATAAGGTTGTTAGAGCTATTTAGTTTACCGGGTATTAAGCACCTTAATGAATATTTTAATGAAAAAAACAAAAGTAAATTTGAAAATTTAAATTTAATTAGTGAAAATAACTCTTCATCAAAAAATCCTTACTGTCCAATTACTTTAGGTGTTAGTTTTTTAGATCAAATAAATATTTTAGAAAATTTAAAAAAAATTGAATTCAAAAATGTTGCTTATCCAATAATTTTTATTTCTTTTATAAGTCGTTCATCAGAAATTATTGGAAAAAAAATTTATGTAAAAATGGATGAAAAAAAAATTTTACTAAATTTAAATGTAAATATTAGTTCAAATTTTATTGAAAAAGAATTTCCAAAATCAGTGAATACAATTGAGGTAAATCTACTTGAAAATGAAGACAACTTTACAGACGATGAATGGAATAATTTATACAAGTTATCTGAAGAAACTTTTGTCGAAGAAAGCGACAGTTTAAAAGAAGGTGCGGCAGGTGCTGGTTTGACTGATAATGACTGATAAAATTGGTGAAAAATATATTAATACAGATAATGAAGAATTAAATAATATTTGCGATGAATGCAAAGAGGAAGACGAAAGTGTCACTCAAAATTTAATTCTTACTGGGTTTAAATTATGTAAATCTTGTAGAGTATCTAAGACTATTTTTCCGCTTTAACTAATTTGACTAACTGGAAGCATATTCATTCTACTCATCACAAATGAGATAGATAAAAATGCAATTATTAAAAAAGATAAAAGTACAATCCCAAAAGATTTAAAATTAGATTTTAAACTCAATATTTGTTTAGTTGAAATTATTAAACCTGCAAAAATCCAAAATTGGGTAAGAAAAATTATTGGTATCATTAAATCTGGTGTGACCGCAAAAAATCTTAATAAACCAGGGGCATGTGCAAATCCAACAGCTGTTAAAACTTTTTTGAATGAAACTTTGGTTTGCTTATCAGGAAATAATTTAACTCCAATTACAAAAATAAATATCGCCCATATTAGCCAAGTAACTATTGCAGTTAGACCAGACATTGCGATAGCTGTTTTAATAATCGTATTCGCTGCTACTGCTCCAGCGATACCATCTAGGATCATTATAATACCAGCAAAGTATATTGATGCTTCTCCAAAATTTTTATTATCTGAATAAAGAGTTTTGTCTAATTTTATTGACTTAAAAATTATTTTTAAAAATTCAGCAAACATTAATTTTTTTTATTTTTATTTTTTTGAGCCTTATAAGAAACAATTAATGGAAATATTATTAAAGCAATAGCAATGATAATGCAAACTGCTATTAAAAAACTTTTGGTCATTAGAATTGAAAAGGGGAGCTGAAATTAGCTCCCCAATAGTAAATTTTAGCCTTTTACAACTTCTCTAGTATTTGCATTGAAAGACTCTTTGAATGGAATATCCACAACTACAGCATTTACAGGTGTACCTGGAGTATCTGAGTATTTTTCTGGAAGATGAACTTTAAACTTAGTTCCAACTTTATTTTTTGGAAATCCATTAGGGTTTAAAGTTCCATCAAATGGAACGTATCCCATAGCAATATTGGTTTTCTTCTCAGGATGCCACCACGGTGAAGTAAGAAATCCAACTGGATCTCCACCATTTTCTGGTGATACAAGCCAAAAGTCTGGCGCATAATCATCAATTGGTTTACCGCCCAACTCCATTCCAACTAATTGAAGTTTATATGGTTTTTTTCCAGCTTTAATATCCGCTCCCATTTTCTCTAGAGCAGCTTTACCAACATAATCAGCTTTTTTATTCCATTCACCTTTACCAGATAATGAAACTTGATAGCCTAAATTACATTGAAATGGATTATGCTGTTGATCCATGTCTTGCCCCCAGGAAAGAATACCTGCTTGTATTCTTCTATGGTGTGCAGGTGCAATCACCATCAATTTATGTTTTTTTCCTGCATCTAATACTGCGTTCCACATATCTTCAGCATATAAAGTTGCATTTCTTAAATATATCTCGTAACCAGCTTCTCCTGAAAAACCAGATTGAGAAATTACACAACTTCTTCCACCAACTGTTGCTTCCGCTAATCCATAGAAAGGCATATTATCAAAATCAACTTGGTCACCACAAAGGTCTTGCATTAATGCTTTTGATTTAGGACCTTGAATTTGTACTGGACATGCATCTATTTCCTCAATTGTACAATTAAATTTTCCATCTGCATTTACACCTTGTAAATACATTCCAATATCAGAGTCTGATAACGAAAACCAAAATTCATCTTTTGAAATTCTTAAAAGAATTGGATCGTTTAAAACTCCTCCGTAAGCATTACATAATATTACATATCTTGCTCTCATAGGAGAAATTTTTGTTGCATCTCTAGTTATAACGTAATCAGTAAATTTTTCTGCATCCGGACCTTTAACTCTTATTTGTCTTTCAACAGCTACATTCCACATTGTAACATGGTTTACGATTGCATCATATTCAACCATTGCTCCACCATCTTCAGGCTTAACATAACCTCTTGGGTGATAAATACGATTGTATACAGTTGCTCTCCAACAACCTGCCTGCATTGATAAATGCCAATAAGGTGATTTTCTCACCCTTGTTGAAATTAATAATTCAACTTTAGTTGGCCCACTTTGTCTTAAATTATATGGTACTTCTCTATCAGATTGATCAACAGAAGTAACATGTTGTACTTTAGTATAGTCAAATTCTTTAGACATAACTATTCTCCTTCAACCACTTGTTAGTTTCCTTCAAGCCGCCGAATGTATAAATGTGGAAGTTATCAGTATGCGATTTAACTTTCCCAATTAAATCATTAGGGTCTTTAGGTTTCAATAAATCTAATGCCTTAGTAAAATTAGATTTAAGAAAGTTAATGGAATTTTTTGCCCCTACAATATTAGCAAATTTAATTAAGCTAGATATTTTTAATGGCCCAGTAATTCCCACATGCACTGGTACGCTTTGCTTAGAAATAAAATCTATAATAGGCTGAGGATCTAGTAACCATTGAGTTACGATGTAGTCAGCATAAGGCTTTTTATCTATCATAGCTTTTTCTAATTCTGAGTCGGATATATCAGGACTCCCCTCTGGGTGTCCAGCAATTCCTATTTTCATTTTTTCAAAATAACCTGTTTCTAGAAGTTGAAACGAACTATCAAATTTACCAGCAGGCTCTCTTCCACCGCCTATAATTAAAGCTTGTTTAACTCCACCATCCTTACATCTTGAAACATAATCTTTAAGTTCGTTTTCATCCTGCATTGATCTCGCCGGAAAATGAGGCACTGGATTAAAACCTTTTTTTACAAGCTCTACTGCTTTATCAGCAGTCTCTCTGTAATCACCTCCAGGTAGCATTGTAATATATATGTCTGACAATGCTGGAACTGTATCAACTTCAGTTTTAGGACCTATTTCCAATGAAAAATTCATAATGAAATCTTTATTTATTTTGAGATATGAGTCTAGAAAATTCGATTGAGAGTAATTTACTTTTTTAGCTGACCTCTGTGCTTTTGAATTCTTTGTCCGTACTGCTGAGTAACTCTATCAAAAATAATTGCCAATGCTACAATCGCCAAACCATTCATCATCCCGAGTGCTAAATATTGGTTTGAAATAGCTTGTAAAATAGGCACTCCTAAGCCTTTTACACCTATCATAGACGCAATTACCACCATGGCTAAAGCCATCATAATTGTCTGATTAATTCCAGCAAAAATTGTTGGTAAAGAAAGCGGGATTTGAACTGACCTTAATTTTTGCATTGGTGTTGCTCCAAAAGCTTCGCTAGCTTCTAAAGTTTCCTTATCAACCTCTCTAATCCCTAGATTTGTTAATCTCACAATAGGGGGGAGGGCATAAATACATACAGCAAGCAAACCAGGCACTTTACCAATGCCAAGAAGCATAATGATTGGAATTAAATATACAAAGCTTGGAATAGTTTGCATCATATCTAAAACTGGTAAAATTGCTTTTTCCGCTCTTGCTGATTTTGACATTAACACTCCAATTGGAATACCCACAACAATGCAAACTAATGTAGAAACAGAAATTATAGCAACTGTAGCCATACAATTTTTCCACATTCCGAAGTAGCCAATTACCAAGAAACAAACCACTGTACCAATTACAAGTTTAACACTTCTTGATCCAATCCAAGCTAATAAAGCAAATACACCAATTACTAAAGGCCATGGACTATTTACTAATAACTTTTCTAACCAAATTAAAAAATATAGTAGTGGATCAAAAAAACCTTCAATACCATCTCCATAAGCTCTTGAAAAATCTTTAAAACTTAAATCAATACCCTTTTTCAGCTCCCTAAGAGCCGTTCTATCCATTACAGGAATTTTATTAAAGAACTCCATAATTTTTATTTAATCAAACCCGCCGAAGCGGGTTTGATAATATTTTTAATTAAAGTGCTTTTTTGATTTTTTTTGCAGCATCACTTGAAACCCATTTACTCCAAACGCTCTCTTGAGTTTTAAGGAATTCAATTGCAGCATCAGCACCTTCTGCTTGGTTTTCACCCATCCAAACTAACATACCGTTCATAACTGGACCTGGGTATGTTCTCTTCTTAAAGTATTCCATACCAGCACTTCCAGCTGTATTTTTGAAATTGTCAGTTACGATTGTGTAAACTTCAGATTTTGTCCATGAAGTTGCTTTAGGGTCTCCACATTCTTGTTCTGGTAAAACTATACATTTATCCCAGTTATCTTTTCCACCCCAAGCTCCCATGTCCACAGCTCTCATATCATATTTACCAATGATAGCTGTTGGTGACCAATAGTAACCAAACCAGTTTTCACCTCGCTCAGCAGCTTTAGCAATTGAACCATCTAATCCTGCAGCAGAACCTGTTTCAACAATAGCCCAACCTTTTGCTTCCATGTCAAAAGCTTTGTAAAGATTTCTATTACTTAGCTCACAGTTCCAACCTGGAGGACAAATATGAAAACCACCTTTTGATGGATCCTCTGGATGAGGAAACAGATCTGGTCTTGCTAAAATTGCTTCAGCAGTTGTTAGCTCTGGATGTTTTTTAAGTGTGTGAGGTAATACCCACCATCCTTCACCCAAACCAGTAATCGGCGCTTTATTAAGTGAGTGCATTCTTCCTTCATCAATTGCTTTATTTAAAGCAATGATTGCAGCGTTAGCCCAAAATTCTGGAGCAACATCTGGCTCACCTTTTTCTTGCATAGATGCAAAAGTTGGCTGAGTTGCACCAGGCACAAGCTCAACATTACATCCATAACCTTCTTCTAATATGATCTTATCAACTTCAGCCATAAAGTTTGCTGAAGCCCAGTTCATATTAGCAATCGTTATATTTCCACAAGCTGCATTTGCAACACTTCCAAAAGAAGTAAGACCAAACACAACAGCTAGTGAAAGAAGTATTCTTTTAATCTTCATTATTATATCTCCCAACATTTGATTCATTTAAAAGATAAATTGAACATATCGAGGCCAATAATGCAAATTTAATTCAACTATTGGTTGTAGTAAAATTGTCTTTAACTGACCAAAATTTTTGTTTAAAGTTTTAGTATGATTTTTTCTGCAAATTTTTTTTTTCAAAGAATTTGTTTATATTTTAAATTGCAAAACTGTTTTTCAACAAATCATAATTAGAGAAAGATAATTTTAAGCCTCGATTAATTTTTTAATTAATTAAAAAAAAGGAGGTTTATGAATTTAAATAAAAAATTATCAGACATCTTAGATCCCAATAAAATAGAAGTTGTTAAAAATCCTATAGAGAAAGCTCATGGATTACCTAATGAATGTTATTTGAACAATGATTATTTAGAGTTTGAAAAAGAAAAAATATTTAAAAATAATTGGACTATGATTGGGGTTGCAAGCTCTGTACCAAATCCAGGCGATGCAAAACCTTTTAATCTTTTAGGAATACCAATACTAATAGTTAGAAACAAAGAGAATGAAGTAAAAGTTTTTCATAATGTTTGTAGTCATAGAGGTTTCAAATTAGTTGATCAGGAATGTAAATTAAAAAATGTAATAAGATGCCCTTATCATTCTTGGTCCTATGATTTTAATGGAAAATTAACTGTTACTCCACATATAGGAGGACTAGGAAAACATGAGGTTGAAGGGTTCGATAAAAACAAGAGTAACTTAAAAGAAATTAAATCAAATATTTGGATGGATTTAATTTTTATTAATATTAATTCTAATGCAAAACCATTTGAAGATTTTATTAAACCTCTAGAGGATAGATGGTCTAAGTTTATTTCTAAAAAAGATCAAAAATTAATAAGACATTCGACTGATAACGGATATTTTAATATGACAGTAAATAGTAATTGGAAATTTGCAATTGAGAATTATTGTGAAAGTTATCATTTGCCGTGGATACATCCAGAACTAAATAAAGTTTCAAATATTTCAGATCACTATCATATTGAAGATGAGAATTTAAATTTTTCAGGACAAGGAAGTAATAAATATTCACAACAGTTTGATGGAAACATTAAATTTAAATGCTTTCCTAACTGGCCTACTGAACTTTATGAAAAATCTGAATATGTATCATTATATCCAAACGTAATGTTAGGAATACATATTGATCATTTCTATGCATTTTGGTTAGAGCCAATTTCTAACAATCAAACTAAAGAACATTTTGAATTATATTATGTTGGAGACGAAAGTGCCTCTAGTGATGAGTTTAAAGACATAAGAGAAAAAAATTTTGCATTTTGGCAAGAAGTCATGAATGAAGATGTAACTGCAATAGAAGGAATGCAAAACGGGCGAAATTCTCCAGCTTATAATGGTGGGAATTTTTCACCTGTAATGGATACTCCTACTTTGATGTTTCATAAGTGGGTTGCAACCAATTTAACTAAATGAGAGGGTAAATTATGAAAAAAGATCTTATTACAAGATTAAATGAAGGTCCAATAATGTGTGCAGAAGGCTATCTTTTTGCAATGGAAAGAAGGGGTTATCTTTCAGCAGGTCCATTTGTTCCAGAAGTTGTTATGGAACATCCTGAGGTAGTAACTCAGTTACATCGAGAATTTATTAGAGCGGGATCTGATGTTGTTCAAGCATTTACTTATTACGGTCATAGAGAAAAGCTCAGAATAATTGGTAAAGAACATTTGTTAGAACCAATGCAAAAAGGTGCTCTTAAAATTGCAAAAGATGCTGCCGCTGAGTTTAAAGATTTAGATCTTATGGTTTGCGGAGACGTGGCTAATACAAATGTATTTGATCCAGGGGATCCTAATACTCACAAACAATGTCAACAAATGTATGAAGAACAAGTAGCTTGGGCAAAAGAGGCTGGTGTTGATTTTGTAATAGCAGAAACAATAAGTTGGACTGATGAAATGAAAATTGCATTAAAAGCAATTAAGGATGCAGGACTTATTGCAGTTTGTAATTTTGCAATTCCTAGAGGGGATAAAACTAGAGAAGGACATAGTACTGAGGATGCATGTAAGATGATGGAGGATCTGGGCGCTGATGTTGTTGGATTGAATTGTTACAGAGGACCTGAA
Source organism: uncultured Pelagibacteraceae bacterium (assembly GCA_902623415.1). Classification (GTDB taxonomy): domain Bacteria; phylum Pseudomonadota; class Alphaproteobacteria; order Pelagibacterales; family Pelagibacteraceae; genus Pelagibacter. Next base: position 7,523 of record CACNTU010000012.1, on the reverse strand, counting down.
ATGACAATGAAATTATTAAAAAAGGTTAGAGAAAAAGTTTCATGTCATGTTGCAGGACTCCCAGTACCTTACAGAACAACAGAGGAAGAACCTGGTTTCTTAAATATCACTGATCATGGTTGCGACTGTATTCCAGGTGGAAATGCATTCCCAGTAGCTTTAGATAATTTGTTTTGTAATAGATTTGAAATGGCAGAATTTGCAAAAGATTGTGTTCAGAATAAAATAAATTTTATTGGTATATGTTGTGGTGCCGAAGCTCATCATGTCAGAGAAATGTCTGTTGCAATTGGTAAAAAACCAATTTCAATGAAATATATGCCAGATATGAGCAAACATTTTCACCATGGAACAGATAAATCTCTTAAAAAAGTAAATAAGGAGATCAAATACTAATAATAAATATGAAGAGAAAAACTTTTTTTGATTCTAGAGACAAATATTTATCATTTGTAAACTCAACTAATGAAAAATCAAAAATTGCTTTTTATTTATTTAAAAAAATAGAAAAAATCAGTACTCGGTCACCAATTTTTAACGTATTAGACGCGGGTACTGGTGAGGGAACAATTATATCTACTTTTTTGTCAGGTCTGCATAAATATTTGCCAAATAAACCTATATTTGTTGTAGGTAAAGAAATAAGTATCGATGATATTAATGTGCTTCTAAGTTTTTTAGGGGATAGATTTGCTGAACATAAAACTTTAATTTTTAATATTACCAATTGTAGCTATAAAGATATAAATAATTCTACATCTGACAATATAAAATTTGAAAAATTAGAATTAGTTGGAAAAAAAGGTATTGATTTTACTAAGATCTTAATGAGTTTAAGTCCTTATATTAGAAAAAATTGGAAATTATCTTTTAATAAAAAAAATGGTTCAATTAAACCCAAGTCAAAAATTTTTTTGACTATTTACAGAAAAGATCAAAAAAAAAAATTAAAAGACTTTATACCTAGAAATATAAGTGAAATTCCAAAAAAATATGATTTTATTATTGCATCTCAATGTTTTAAGCTTCGTTCTCCTTTAACTCAGACTGTAAAAAATGTTATTAAACCTCTTTTATCTTTGTTAAATTTTAAGGGAAAAATGTTCCTTATATACTCATCAGGAAAGGATTTTACAGGATCATTTCTCAAATATTACTATCCAAGGAATGGTTTTTATAAAAATTCAGAACCTAAAAAATTAATATCTCAAATAAAAAAAAATATAGAAAAAGATAAATTTAAAATAAAAATAGAAAAACTAAAATATACCTTCAATAATTTATCTATCAATTTGAAGGAATTCTCACTAAATAATATTTTTTCTGTCTGGAATGCAATTAACTATGTGGGACAAGTTTCTGAAATAGAGCAAAAAAAAGTTTCATTTAGTAAAAAAAATATTAATATTCTTCAAAAGAGATTATCCAAATTAAAAAATATTTATTTTGAAGACAATATTTTAAATTTTGAAAAAGAAAGGTTATAAATAATTTTATGGAGAAAAATGCTAAAGTTGTAATCATAGGTGGTGGTGTGGTTGGTTGTTCTATTCTTTACCATTTATCTAAATTTGGATTAAAGGATTGCATTTTACTTGAGAGAAACGAACTTACCTCAGGATCGTCTTGGCACGCAGCGGGAAATGTTCACGTGATTTCATCTGATCCAAATATTTCTCGGATGATGGCTTACACAATAGGATTATATAAAGAGATTGAAAAAGAGTCAGGTCATTCTGTAGGCTTTAAACCTAGTGGAGGTTTTTATTTAGCTTCAAATGAAGTGTGGGCTGATTATTTAAAGAGAGAAAGATCAAAAGCAAGATACATGGGACTTGACCAAGAATTTATTTCTCTAGAGGAAGTTAAAAAGAAAAATCCTCTAATTGATCCATCTAGATATTTGTTAGCCTTATGGGATCCTATCGATGGTGAAGTTGATCCTTCAGGAGTTACTTACGCTTTTGCAAAAGCTGCAAAAGTTCATGGTGGAAAATATTACACTCACACTGTCGTAAAAGATACGAAACAAAAAGAAGATGGAACTTGGGATGTGTTTACGGAAAAAGGAAATATAAATGCTGAAATAGTAATAAATGCAGGAGGACTTTGGGCAAGAGAAGTTGGACAATTAGCTGGATTAAATCTTCCTGTACAACCAATGGAGCACCATTATCTAATCACTGAATCCATCCCTGAAATTGAAGCAATGGGTGATCAAAGATTACCAATAGGAACTGATTTTGAGGGAAATATTTACTTTAGACAAGAAGGAAAAGGGATGTTGCTTGGAACATATGAACCTAAATCAACACCTTGGAAAGTTGAAGGTACACCAATGAATTTCGGTCATGAATTATTGGAGCCAAAGTTAGATAATATTGAAGATAGATTGGCAATTGGATTTGAGAGAATGCCAGCATTAGAGCGTGCAGGAATAAAAAATATAGTAAACGGTCCTTTTACCTTTGGTCCAGATGGAAGTCCTCTTATTGGTCCAGTACCAGGTATGAAAAATTATTGGGTTGCAGTTGGTGTAATGGCTGGTTTTTGTCAAGGAGGAGGTGTTGGAAAATGTATAGCTGAATGGATTATTGATGGTGAACCATCAATAGATGTTTGGGCAATGGATGTTGCAAGATTTGGAGATTATGCATCCCCTCAATATGGAACAATAAAATCTTCAGAAAACTATGAACGAAGATTTATTATGACATTTCCTAATGAAACTTTACCAAAAGGAAGAAAACAAAAAACTACTGCGTTGTATGATCGTTTTGTAAATCAAGGTGCTGTTATGGGAGATAGCTTTGGATTGGAAAATGTTTTGTGGTTTGCAAATAATAAAGAAGATGCTCATGAGGAACCAACAATAAAAAGATCAAGATCTCATGATTATGTATCAAAAGAAGTTATTAATGTAAGAGAAAATGTTGGTTTAATCGAAGTTGCAAATTTTTCAAAGCATGAGTTCAAAGGACCAGATGCTAGAAAATTTTTAGATCATATAATGGCTGGAAGACTCCCAAAACCTGGAAGAATATCTTTATCACCAATGTTATCATACAGAGGAAAATTATGTGGTGATCTAACTGTGACATGTTTAGATGAAAATGAATTTATGGTATTTGGCTCTGGCGCTGCTCAAGAAATGCATAGACGTTGGTTTGAAAGTCACTTAGATAAATTTAATTTAAATTATAAAAATAGATCTGATGAATTCCATGGATTATCAATTGCAGGACCTAATTCAAGAAAGGTTTTAGAAAAAATAGTAAGAGATGATGTTTCAAATGAAAAATTTAAATTTAGAGATTCTAGAAGGATGTTTGTTGGAGGAGTTCCAGCAATAATAAATAGAATTTCATTTACTGGCGAACTCGGATATGAAATTTATGTAGCACCTCACTATCAATTAAAACTTTACGAAGAATTAATGGAAGCTGGAAAAGAATTTAATATCAAACCCTTTGGCGGAAGAGCATTAATGTCAATGAGGTTAGAGAAAAATTGGGGGGCTTGGACATTAGATTATAGACCAGATTTTACAGCAAAAGAGACAGGTTTAGATGCTTTTATTAATTGGGATAAAGAGTTTATTGGTAAAGAAAGTGCACAAAAGGAAAATTCTTCAAATAAACTCATACCATTAATTGTTGAAACAAATGATATTGATGTAACAAATAATGAAGCTGTTATGAATGGAGATCAAAGTATAGGTTACGTTACTTCAGGTGGTTTTGCTCATTTTGTAAATAAAAGTGTGGCGTTTACTTTTGTTGATCAAAAAAACATTAATTCTGAAAATAAAATTCAAGTAGAGATAAATGGAGATTTATTTAATTGCTCAATTATTAAAGAACCACTTTATGATCCAAGTGGTCAAAAAATGAGAAGCTAATGGCACAAAAAGATGTAGGAAACAAAATTCCAATTTATAAACTTAAAACTACTGATGAAGTTATGAGGTACTACGATGAGTGGGGAGAAAAAGATAAGTATAATAAAGATATGGTTGATTGGAACTATACAGGCCCAAAGGAAACCGTAGCAACTTTCAATAAGCACGAAGATAATAAAGACACACTAATCTTTGATGCAGGCTGTGGAACAGGTCTAGTTGGAGTTGAATTAAAAAAATATGGGTTCGAAAATTTTCATGGAGCCGATTTATCTCAAACTTTATTAGATACTGTACCAAAAGACCTTTATCAAAAATTAGTAAAGGTTGATTTAAATAAACCAATAGAGGTTGAGGACAACTTTTATGGTGGAGTTATGTGTGTAGGAACATTTACTTTTGGGCATGTAAAACCAAATGCATTAGATGAATTTATAAGAATAACAAAACTAGGTGGTTTAATTTGCTTCACGATTAATGAAGGAATTCATGAAGAGTATGGTTTTGATAAAAAAATTGATATACTAAAAGATAGCAAGAAGTGGGAAGAAGTAGAATTTTTTAAATCCGACTATATTGCAAGCAAAGATGTCAACGCATGGTTAGGATTATATAGGGTATTATGAGATTTAGTAGAAAAATAGCTCCCGAGATAAAACCAAGACAAAATTTTATTACTAAAAAAAGATTAAGAGAAGACGAGATTGATTTTGATAAATTAAGATCATATCGTTTAGACAGGGTTAGAAAAGAATTAGTAAAAAACAATTTAGAAGCTTGTATTCTATTTGATCCAGTGAATGTTCGTTATGCTTTAGATACTGTAAACATGAGTGTCTATAATATGCATAACTTAACAAGATATTGTTTTGTACCGGTCAATGGACCAACTATTCTTTATGAGTATTTTAATTGTGAAATATTATCGAAGCATTTAAATCTAATTGATGAAATAAGACCAGCAATTACATGGGATTATTTTAGCAATGGAGATCAAGCAGACAATCAATTATTAAAATGGATAAATGAAGTTAAAGATTTATCAAAAAATTATTTTAAATCAAAAAAAATTGCAATCGATGTTTTAAATGGTCCTGCGGTTACAGCTTTAAATAAAGAAGGAATTGAAGTTGTAGATGCAAAATTGATTTTAGAACAAGCAAGAGTAATAAAATCACCTGATGAATTGACTTGTATGAAAGCAGCAATAGAAGTTGCAGAAAAAGGTGTATCAAAAATGAGATCAGATCTTAAGCCAGGAATGACTGAAGATGAATTGTGGTCAATTTTACATAAAACGAATATTGAAAATGGAGGTGAGTGGATTGAGTGTAGGATTTTATCGTCTGGTGAAAGAACAAATCCATGGATGCAAGAGAGTAGTAATAAAGTTATGCAACAAGGAGAAATTGTTGCTTTTGATACAGATATGGTTGGTCCCTATGGATACTGTGCTGACATATCAAGAGCCTTTGTAGTTGGACATAAATTTAATGATGACCAAAAAAAACTATATTCAATGGCCAGAAATCAAATTGATCATAATTTTAGATTAATAAAACCAGGAATGAGTTTTAAAGAATTTATAAAAAAATCTTGGGTTTTGCCTGATGAGTATTATGGAAATAGGTATTCATGTATGGTTCATGGAATTGGGTTGTGTGATGAGTGGCCTCAAATAAGATATCCAACTGATGGTGGAGAAGAAAGTGGAACTTTTGAGAAGAACATGACAATTACACTTGAGAGTTATATTGGTAAAGTTGGTGGTAAAGAAGGTGTAAAGCTTGAACAACAGTATCTTGTAGGTGAAAATGGACTTGAATTAATGTCTTATCATCCGTTAGAAGATATTTAATGAAAATTATTTTAGTAATGGGTTTGCCTGGAGCTGGTAAAACAACTCTAGCAGATGAAATGGCACCACTTTTAAATGCAAAAAGATTAAATGCAGACGAGGTAAGAAAAGCCGCAAACGATTGGGATTTTTCTGAAGAAGGAAGGGTAAGACAGGCAAAAAGAATGGCTGAAGCAGCTTTAAAATTAAAAGCAGAAGGTCATTATGTAATTGCAGATTTTATTGCACCAACTCCCGAAGCAAGAAGTTTGTTTCCAGCAGATTTTAGAGTGTGGGTAGATACAATTAAAAAAGGAAGATTTGAAGACACAAATCAAATGTTTGTTAATCCTAAGAATTTTGATTTTCAAGTAACAACTCAGGATTCAAAAAATTGGGCACCAAAAATAGTAGAGGAGATAAAAAAATGACACACCAATGGGATAACAAAAAACCAACAGCACAAATGTTAGGAAGATGGCAACCTTTTCACGATGGACATTATACTTTGTTTAAAGAAATTATTAAAAAAACTGGACAAGTTTGTATTCAAATCAGAGATGTGCAAGGTGTTGATGATAATCCTTTTGATTTTGAAACAGTAAAAAAAAACATTGAAGACAGATTAAATCCTGAATTTGAAGGACAATTTAAAATTATGTTAGTGCCTAATATTACAAATATTTGTTATGGTAGGGGAGTTGGATATAAGATTGAGGAAATAGTTTTAGATGAAGAAACTCAAAAAATATCAGCTACTAAGATAAGAGCAAAAATGAGAGAAGAAGGAAAGTTAAAATAAAATTAAATGAACGATAGACTTAAGACTATTGTAGATTTAGAAAAATATCCAATACACGATTTAAATTCACCAATAATTAAAAATCTAGTTAAAAAATGCAAAGAAGAACTGGATCAATATAGCTGTTCAACAATCCCAAATTTTATTTTACCTAAATCACTTAAGATAATGAATTCTGAGTTAGAAAAACAATTAGATGAAGTTTATATGTCTAAAGAGAGTATAAATGCTTATTTGTATGCAAAGGATGATCCCTCATTACCAAAAGATCATCCAAAAAGAACTTTTATGAATAGATATAATGGATATTTAAATTCAGATTGTTTTCCAAAAGATTCCGAAATGAAATATTTATACGAAACAGAAGAACTTTTAAAATTTGTATCTGCTTGTTTAGGTATTTCTCCTATTTACAGATGGGCAGATCCCTTAGCATGTCATGCTTATAATGTTATGAAACCAGATGGAGTACTCCCATGGCATTTTGATAGTTGTGAATTTACGCTTAGTTTGATGATCCAAAAACCTGAAATTGGTGGTGTATTTGAGTACTGTCCAAATATTAGAGAACCAGGGAATGAAAATTTCGAAGAAGTTCAAAAAGTTATAGCAGGAGATAGAACCAGAGTGAGACAATTGAAATTAGAGCCAGGAGATTTACAAATATTTAAAGGTAGATTTACTCTGCATAGGGTAACAAAAGTTGAAGGCCAAAAATCAAGATATATGTGTATTCCAGCTTATGTTTTAGATCCATGGAGAGTAAACACCCCAGAACATTCCAAAGCTATTTATGGCAAAGTTTTACCAATTCATATAGAAAGAAATCAGGCTAGATCCGATGGATTAACTGATTAAATGACTAGTAACATTAAAATTAAAAAAATTAACAACGAAGTTTCATCAATTATTATTGATGAACCAAAAACTTATAATTCTTTATCATTTAAAAATCTTTCAGATTTATTAAAGGCATTAAAAAA
>CACNTU010000011.1 GCA_902623415.1 uncultured Pelagibacteraceae bacterium | reverse complement strand
ACAAAATAACTAATGCCAAACAACTCATAGGATTATCTTGCCAATCATCATATTCATTTTGACAAGCAAGTTCATAATCTTTTAAAAAATTATCTTTAATTTTTTGATCAAACTTTTCATCTTTTTTAAAACGCATTTCAGAAGGAGTTTCTTTAAACCAGAAATCTAAAATTACTTGTGCTCTTTCTGGAATCATTTAGCTACTGGCTTTAACAATTTTAAAACTTTTTGATGATTTTGTTTGTTATTAGAAACAAGTATATTTCCGCCTAACACAGGGTTTTTATTATCCCAGGTAGTTATTATTGCTCCTGCTGCTCTAACAATTGGTATCAATGGATGAATATCCCAAATCTTATTTGCACACTGGGCTACTATTTCAATTCTACCTTCTGCCAATTGACAATAAGTCAATGCATCAAAACAAGGAAATTGCATTCTTTTTATAAACTTTTTAATTTTTAATTGTTGTTTCAACGATAAGTGATGATGAAATGCAGCTGCTAGTTTTGCGTTTGTAAAATTTAGCTTAGTATTAATTTTTAATTTTCTTTTTTTATTATTCTCAAAAACATACGCTGAGTTTTTGTTTAGGTTTAAATAATATTTCTTCATTTTTGGAAAATTAGCCAGTCCTAAAACAGGCTCTCCATTGTAATTTAATGAAATGAGATTGCTCCAACTAGGGTTACCTACAACGTATGATCTAGTTCCATCAATTGGATCAATCACCCATGAAAACTCACTCTTGGTATTTTTATGACCATATTCCTCACCTATAATCTGATGATTTGGGAATTTTTTTGAAATTTTAGATCTTATAAATTTTTCAAAGGCTTTGTCTGATGTTGTTACAGGATCGTAACCTTTGCCTTTCATTTTATTGGTTATCTTGAATGGCTTATCTAATTTAGCGTAATAAAACTTGGTTAAATCTTTTGCAAGTTGATTTAAAAAGCTTGCATATATTGGATATTTTTTTGTATCAAATTTTTTCACAATGAACTCTTACTATTTAATTTATGTTGATTAAAGTTAAATTTTAAATAATCCTTGGCTTACAGGTATGAAAATCGAGTTAGTTGAAAACAAGGTTTATTTTAATAATGGGTATGAAAAAAAAGAAATTCACCCATTTTGGTTAAGAGAAAGAGTTAATGGTGAGAAGTATTTAGATAAGGGAACTCAGCAAAGACTTTTTGATCCTACCTTTTTAAGTAACGATGTATCAATAAATAAAGCAAAACTTAGTGACAAATACCTAGAGGTTGATTTTAATGATGGTGTTAATTCAAAATTGGAAATTGATAAAATTACTTCTGAATTTTCAAAAGAAGATATTGTCATAAGATCTATTGAAAAAACTAAATGGGACTCTTCTTTAAAAAAGATAAAAAATTTTGAATACCAAGAAAATTTTTACGAAAGTAAAGAGATGCATGATCTACTTGTTTCGTTTTACAAATATGGTTTTGTAATAATTAAAAATATTCCAACATCTAAAAATTATATTGTGGAATTTGCAAATTCTATAGGCAGTGTTAGAAGAACAAATTTTGGTGAATATTTTAATGTAAAATCTAAACCTGATCCAAACGATCTTGCTTATACTTCATTGGCATTAGCACCTCATACTGACAATCCTTATAGAAATCCTGTACCATGTATTCAAATTTTACATTGTATAGAAAGTAAAGTTTCAGGAGGATTATCAACATTGGTAGACGGTTATACTGTTACAGAAGAATTAAGAAGTAAATTTCCAGAATTTTATGAAATTTTAACAGAAATAAAAGTTAGATTTAGATTTATAGATAAAGAAGTAATATTAGAAACTATCTCTCCATTAATTGAGCTTAACGATGATAAAAGTTTTAAACAAGTTAGATTTAGTCCTAGACTAGACTATGTTCCAATTTTAGATAAAGAAAAATTAGATCTTTATTATCAAGCAAGAAAGAAACTATCTGAAATGTATAATTCTGAGAAATATAGAATTGAATTTAAACTTGAGCCTAAAGACTTAATAATGATGGATAATCATCGATTACTACATGGTAGAACATCTTATGAAACTAAAGAAGGTGAAAGATTTTTACAAGGTTGTTATATTGATTTTGATAGCACCGAGGGTAAACTTAGACATTTAAAAAGAAAGTTTAATCTTTAAATAATTTTTCAATTTGTGCCTCTGCATCACTTATTGATTTTTCATAATCTAATGCCATTTGATCTGCACTAATAATATCTACTTTTTCAATCCCAAAAAAATTAAGAATAAATTTTAACCAAGGAGTTAGAAAATCCTCAGAGCTATTTAATTTTGTTCCTCCAGAGGTTATTACTAAATAAGCATGTTTATTTTTTAATAACCCTTCCCGTCTCCCATTAGGTTTAAATCTAAATGTTTCCCCTATTCTAGCTGCTAAATCTGACCAGGCTTTAAGTGTTGCGGGAGGACCATAATTGTAAATAGGAGCTGAAATTATAATCACATCACTTTCTTTTAACTCCTGTACTAATTTATCAGAAAGTTCGAACATTTTTTTGTGGTGCTCTGTCTGATCTTTTTCGTCAATTTTCATACCCGACTCTGTAAGTCCACTAACAAAAAACATCTCATCGTCTAAATCACGATAAATCACCTCATCACCAGGTTTTTTAATTTTCTCTAAAAGTTTTTTAGCGAGTGCGCGCGAGGTGGATCCTTTTTTTCTAGCGCTTGAATCTATTTGATAAATCTTCATTAATACCTTTTATCCGAATTTTTGCATAAAAGGAAAGATTTCAATTATATAAAATCCAATTGCTTGTAATTGATTGGTTAATATTAAAATACCTGTAATTAAAAGAATTATTCCACCAATTTTTGAAATTAAATTAATATTTTTCCTAAAGTTGTTTGAAAATAATAAAAATTTTTGAATTAAATATCCTGATAAAACAAAAGGAATTGCAAGACCTAATGAATATAAAATTAATAATATTACTGCTCTTGATAAGGTTTCTTCAATAGATGCTAAAGCTAAAATTGAACCTAAAATTGGACCAATACAAGGTGTCCATCCAAAACCAAAAGCAACACCGATTACATATGGAAAAAGAATATTTCTTGATTCTTTAGCATCAAACCTTTTTTCAAAATTTAGGTAGGGGATATTAATTATTCCAATTAATTGAAGAGAAAAAATTATAATAATTATTCCAGCTGCAATTCTTAAAATTTCTGAATTTTGTAAAAGTGTCTGACCTAAAAATGATGCGGATGCTCCTAAAATAACAAAAACAGTTGAGAACCCAAGACAAAATAAAATTAACGGAAAAAAGTTTATTTCTTTTTTATTTAGTATTTCTTGTAAGGATTGACCAGAGATATAAGAAATATATCCGGGTATTAAAGGTAGAACACATGGAGATAAAAAACTTATAAGTCCTGCTCCAAAAGCAATTAAATATTCAAACATTTATCCAGTATTTTTCATTGCAGCAGATATGCCTGCGATAGATGTCATTAAAGCGTCATCAAGAAATTTTTTATCTAATTTTTTGTATTTTTTATTTGATAATTTATTCATTATATTTGCCTGTAAAATATTTAACATCTCTGTATAATTACTTCTAATAAACAGTGCTTTTCTAAATTTTTTTCTTTCTTGTATCACTTCCCTTGGAGTTATTTTATTATGCAATTTGACCAATGCATCAAATTGATATCTTAATTTTCTACCAATTCTCCTCAATGAAGCATCAGCCAAATTATTTTCGTATATAACTGAGATTTCTGGATCAACCTTTGAAATTACCATATCTAAAATATCCATAGTCGAAATAAAATATGGCCAGTTCTTTTCCATATCCATCATAGTTTTTTTAAACTTTTTAATTGATCCATATCTCAAAGCCTCAGTTGTTCCTAACCAAGCTGGTAACATTAATCTAATTTGTGTCCAAGCAAATACCCAGGGTATCGCTCTTAGACCTTGAATGTTATCAACATTTTTTCTTTTTGTTGGTCTTGAACCTATAGCTAGCTTTCCTAGAGACTTGTGAGGTGTAACAGTTTTAAAGTATCTGATAAAGTCTTCGCTTTGATTTAAATATTTCCTATAAGCAGATGTAGAAATTTCAGACATATTCTGAATTAAATCTCGCCAATTAGGTTTTGATTTTGGTGGTGGATTTAAAGAAGCATCCATAACCGCCCCGATATAACTACAAAGATTATATTCAGCTAAAGGTTTATATCCATATTTCTGTTGAATTACTTCACCCTGATCAGTAATTCTGATTTTCCCATTTACAGTTCCAGATGGTTGAGATTTTAATGTTGCTTGAATTGGTCCACCTCCTCTTCCTGGAGATCCTCCTCTTCCATGAAAAAATACTAAGTCAATTTTGTATTTTTTTGACAATGCTCTTAACTCTTCTTGAAGTTTGTATTGATGCCAACTTGCTGATAATTTTCCTGCATCTTTACTTGAGTCTGAGTATCCAATCATTACTTCCTGTTTAGAATTAATCAATTTTCTAAACCAAGAAAGTTTGAATAAATTTTTCATAACATCTTTGGCTTTTATTAAATCATCTAAAGTTTCAAACAGTGGAACAACCCTTAATAAATTTTTAATTTTTGCTTGTTTTTGTAAAAAATATACAGACAAAATGTCAGAAGCATTAGATGTCATTGATATTACATATGCACCTAAACACTCATTTGGGGTAGATGAAATCAACTTAAAAGTATTCCACACCTCTCTATTTTCTTTATTTTGTATTTTTATTTTATCTACAAAAAATTTCTTATCTTTAATTGATTTATTCAATAATTTAATTTTATCTATCTCACTTAAATTAGAATATTTAATTTTACTTTTCTTTTTGAAAATTTCATTTAAGAGTTTTTCATGTCTATCAGCTTCTTGTCTGATATCTAATCTTGCAAGATTAATGCCAAAACACCTAACTCTCCTCATTAAATCTAATAGATCTGCATTGGCAATATGATCTCCTTTATTTAGTTTTAATGAGTTTCTTACTTCTCTTAATGGAATAGTAATTTCATGTTTGTTTTGAATTAACTTTTTTTCATTTAAGTTTGAATTATTATTTAAATGGTTTTCAATTAATTGATGGGTTAGTCTTACTTTATCTCTTATTGGCCTTAAATACACTCTATACGGTTCAAAACTATTTCCAGTCGCTTTTTTAATTTTTGCAGAACATTCTTCCATGGATAAATCTTGAATTAACTTAGTAAGTTCTTTTTCATATAATTTTGCAGCTTGCCACCTAGAAAATAATATTACTTTCTTAGTTACTTCAGCTGTCACATTAGGATTTCCATCTCTATCACCGCCCATCCATGATCCAAACTGAATAGGGTTAAAATCTCTTGGTAAATCTTTTTTTAAATTTTTTCTAAATATATCGTTTAGTCTTTTGTAAACTTTAGGAATTGTGTCCCACAAACTATCCTCAATAACGGCCAAACCCCATCTAGCCTCATCTAATGGAGAAGGCTTAGTTCGTTTTAACTCATCGGTTTTCCATATAATTGCTATTTCTGAATATAATTGTCTATCTAGCTCGATAATCTTTGATGGATATTTTTTATATAGATGTCTCTGCTCCATAATATAAATCAAATTTGCATATTTTTGTATTAAAGTTCTTCTTTTTACCTCTGTTGGATGAGCAGTAAGAACAATCCCAATATCAAGTTTTTTTGCCTGCTCATAAATATTTTTGTCAGAAATTTTTTTGTTTTTAAATAAGCCCTCAATTATATCTTCTATAAATAAATTTTGATTTTTACTTTTAAAATATGGATTTTCGTACTCATTTAACTTTCTTGATGCATCAAGGGACTCTACTAGATTCAGTAAATTTAAAATGTGTGAAAATGCTCTACTTAATTTAAATGTGTTCTCCGGAGTTAGTTTTTTAACTTCTTTTGAAATTCTTGATAGTACTTTTCTTTTATTTTTATCAGAGAGAGTATTTTTTGATAGCACTCTAAATTTTTCGACAATTTTAAAAAATGTTAGACCTTCTTGATCTTTAATAACTCTACCTAGAAAAGTACCTAATAATCTAAAATCCTCTCTTAAAAGCTTAGTAGGTATTCTCTCATAGTAAAGATCTCTTTTCTTCATTATTTATAACAAATTTTTTTTGTAAAATTCCTTTTACATTTGTTTTTACACTAAAAAAGAACCCAGAATATCTAAATTTTTGCAAATCTGCTTTGTTCATGCCTTTAGTTGCTGTTGAAACATAAAGTTCTTTAGTATTTTTACCTCCAAATGCACAATTAGTTATATTTTTTGCAGGAAACTGAATTCTATGAATTAATTTTGCTTTTTTATTAAAAACAGAAATACAAGCACCATGGAAATGAGCTACCCATAAATTTTTATTTTTATCTAATGTCATTCCATCTGGCGAACCTTCATCAGAAGATAATTTTTTAAATATTTTTTTGCTAACTATTTTATTCTTTTTATTTATTTTAATTTTATAGATATTTTTTTTTGGACTATCTGTATGATAAAAATTATATTGATCAATAAAAGCTGGTCCATTAGTAATTCTATAATTTTTATCAACTTTTATTAATTTAAGATTTTTATCTAATTTATACAAAGAACCTTTTTCAATTTTTCTTTCCAAGTTGTCCATGGTGCCAAACCAAAGATTTCCAGCAGGATCTGTTTTACCATCATTAATTCTATTTAGTTTCAAGTTTGGTTCTATCTTTATTGACTTTAAAATTTTTTTTGATTTTAAATTTTGAATTCTCAATTCTCCCTGGAGACCTAAAATAAAAATATAATCTTTGATATGAGCAATAAAGCCAATTTCTTTATTTACTTTAAAGATTTTCTTTTTTTTATTTTTAATATTAAAAGAGCAAATTTTCTTTTTTTTAATATCTACAAAATAAATTGAGTTATGTTCTCCAACCCATAATGTTCCCTCACCTAAGGTACATCTTAATTTCCAAAGAGGTTTTGGTTCTGATGTTTTTATTTTATTCATTTACTTCAAACTCTTTAATGAAGTCTTCATTTGGGTTTATACCAATACCTATATTGTCTGTTACTGATGCATAACCGTTATTGTTTTTAACTTGGTCTAAAATAGAAAATTCTTCTTTTGGCAAATCTGTGATAAAAATATTTTTTTCTGTTGTATCAAATTCAAGCATTGATTTTGATGGAAATAGTCCCCCTGGCATATCTGATTGTGCTGTCAACAAATGAAGGTTGACCGCAATACTAACTGCAGAACCCCAAACATGATTGATAACTGGTATAAAATTTGCTTGCGCTAATGCTGCAACTTTTAAATACTCCGTAATTCCCCCAAGTCCACAAACCTCTGGTTGAGCTATATCAATACATTTGTTTGATATCAATTTATTCCAGCCATATTTGGTAAATTCAGCTTCTCCTCCTGCAATGCTAGTAGAGATTTTTTGTTTTAATTCTCGATAACCCTCATAATCTTCAGGTGCCACAGGTTCCTCAAACCAATAAATATCTAGTTCATCTAAACCTTTTCCAACATAGAGAGCATCTTTCAAATTATAAGCGTGGTTGGCATCAACCATTAATTTAAAATCTTTTCCAACAGAGTCTCTTACAGCTTGAATTAACTTTAAATCTTCTTTTGGACCTAATCCAACTTTCATTTTCATAGCTTTAAAATTTTTTGATTTTATTTGCTTAGACTCTTCTTTGAACAAGGTGATCAATTCATCAACTGTTTTTTTTTGTAACATCATTCCATATCCATATACTGGAACTTCATTATTACATTTACCACCTACAAGTTGATAAAGAGGGGAGTTTGTTTTCTTTCCAAGAATATCCCATAAAGCAATATCTACACCTGATAATGCTTGAATTGGCATACCTTTTTGACCACTATCTCTTAAAAGATTGTATACTTTTTGCCAGATAAATTCTTTATTTAAAGGGTCTTCACCAATTAATAAAGGCTGTATAACCTTTTCAACAATAAACTTGTTTGCTAAAGCTATATTTCCAGGACCAAAACATTCACCCCAACCCGTTATTCCTTCGTCTGTTTGAACTTCAACAAGATGAGCTGTACGATGTTTATAATACTGTTGTGAGTAACCAAGCTCTTTTTCTAACTCATATCTAAGTACATGACTTTTAATAGAAGTTATTTTCACAATTAATTATATAGCAACTACCTTGGAGTTTTGCTCTCCTAGATTTTCTATTGATAATTTCATTGTATCACCCGCTTTTAAAAATTGCTGAGGTTTCATTCCCATACCAACTCCTGGGGGTGTTCCAGTTGTAATTATATCACCTGCTTGAAGAGACATATATTTACTTAAATAAGAAACAATAACATCAACATTAAATATCATTGTGCTTGTATTACCTGTTTGCATTCTTTTTCCATTAACATCTAAACTCATCTTTAAATTGTTAACGTCTGCAATCTCATCTTTAGTAACAAAGTAAGGTCCGATTGGTCCATAAGTATCGTGGGATTTTCCTTTAACCCATTGACCCATTTTTTCAATTTGCCATTCCCTTTCACTCACATCATTAACCAAACAATAACCTAATATATGATCTTGAGCTTGGCTTTCAGAAATATGTTTTGTTTCTTTTCCTATAATAATCCCAAGTTCAACTTCCCAGTCTAATTTTTTAGATCCTGAAACTATTTCAACGTCATCATTAGGTCCAACTATACAACTAGTAGCTTTCATAAAAACTATTGGTTCAGAAGGAACATCAGCTCCAGTTTCAGCAGCATGATCAGAATAATTTAATCCAATTGCAACAAACTTTCCTGGCTTAGTGATACAAGATCCAATACGATCACTTGCTGATAATTCTGGTAAAGAAGTTAAATCAGCACTTTGTAATTTAGAAATAGTTTCAAAATTTAAATGATCAGGATTTAAATCTTTAACATGAGAACTTATGTCTCTGATTTTGCCATCTTTATCTAAAACAGCTGGCTTTTCGCTTCCTTTTTGTCCTACTCTTAATAATTTCATATTTATCCTTTTGTTGTTTAATTATATTGAAATTCCACCATCGACATGAATTGTACTTCCTGTTGTAAATGTTGAATCATCGCTAGCTAAATAAACAGCCACAGCTGCTATTTCTTCTGCCGTACCTAATCTCCCCATAGGTTGTCTTGCTATAAAATCTTTTTTTGCTTGAACGGGATCTGGGCTTTGATTTACCCTATCTTGCCAAGAAGGTGAATAAACTGTGCCTGGCGCAATTGAATTACATCTAATATTCTGTTTAACGAAATCTGCAGCAATCGCTTTTGTTAAACCAATTACCGCACCCTTTGTTGTTCCGTAAACAAATCTATTTGGAAAACCTTTAAAGCTAGATGCGCATGAAGATATATTAATAATACTTCCACCATTTTGTTTTATCATTAAAGGTAAAATAGCTTTACACATAAAGTACATTGACTTGACGTTTACATTAGAAGAAAAATCCCAATCTTTTTCATCACATTCTAATATTGTTCCATGATGAACAAATCCAACAGCATTAAATAAAACATCAACTTTATCTAAAGTTTTAGTAAATTCTAAAATTGCGTTGTTGTCTGTTGAGTCTAACTTTTGCACTTCAATATCAGGATATTCTTTGTTTAAATCGGCTAAAGTTTTATCATTTAAATCAGTAGCAATTACATGAGCGCCCTCTTTATGAAATGCTATAGCTGTTGCTTTTCCAATTCCTTGTCCTGCTGCTGTTACGAGAATTTTTTTACCTTCTAATCTTGCGCTCATTTTTTATTTATCCTTTCGATTTCATTGTAAAGTGAACTATGATCAGTGTTTCCATGACCATTATCGACAAGGGTTTTATACATTTCTTTCACTAAATTTGAAATAGGTAAATGTGTATTATATGAGTTTGCACACTCTAAAATGTTATTCATATCTTTTAAATGAGTAAAAGTTTTACCTTTTGGAGTAAAATCTTTATCTATCATTCTTTTTCCATGAGTTTGTAAAATTTTACTATCCGCCCAACCTCCAGAAAGAGCTTTAATTAATTTTACTGGGTCAGCTCCAGCTTTTTCGCATAAAGTTATTGCCTCCGCAACTGCTCCTATGGTAACCCCTACCACAATTTGATTTGCTAACTTTGAAACTTGTCCACTACCAATTGGTCCAACTAAAGTTGGATTTCCCATAGCTTTTAAAATATTTATAGAATTATCAAAGACTCTTTGTTCTCCTCCAACCATTATAGCTAATGAAGCTTCCTCAGCTCCAATTGTTCCTCCTGAGACCGGTGCATCTAAATAATTTACATTTTTTGATTTTAGACTATTTCCATATTTTGTTGCTGTCGTTGGTTTAACCGAACTCATATCAATAACAGTTGATCCAGGTTTTAAATTTTCTAATAAATCTGAATCACTCATTATTGCATCAACAGCGCTATCATCTGTTAACATTGTAATAATACAGTCATTATCTTCAACAACTTCACCTAATGTTTTTGATATTTCAGCGCCAAACTCTTTCAAAGGTTCTGTTTTATTTATCGAACGGTTGAAGACTTTTAATTTAAAACCTGATTTTAATAAATTTTTAGCCATTGGCAGGCCCATAAGACCTGTTCCAATAAAGCCTATTTTCATCATGGTTTCGGTTTAAACTCGTGGAAATTTTGTGTCATCGCTTCTGGGAAAAACATAACACATGCTAACACAATTAATTGAATTACTATAAATGGAGCAAAACCTCTAAATATATCTGTTAATGAAATGTGTGGAGGTGCAACGGACTTTAAATAAAACGCGGCAGGTCCAAATGGTGGACTTAAAAATGAAACTTGCATGTTTACACAAAATAATATTCCAAACCAAATTGGATCAAAACCAAGAGCAATAACTATTGGTAAAAATACCGGCATTGCTAACAATACAATTCCAACCCAATCCATAAATGCTCCCATAATTAAAAACATAATCTGCATCATGAAAATTAAGTACATTGGTTTTAAATCATAGGCCAAAATAGTTTCTGCTACATATTTTGGACCTCCTGCAAGAGAATAAGCGCCTGCTAAAACTGTGGCACCAAAAGTAATAGTTAAAATAGTTCCTGATGCTTTGAAAGTTCTTGTTAATGCATCTTTAAATAAAAACCACGTAAGTTCTTTTCTTGCAAAAATTATAATCAATGTAGCAACTACTCCCATACCAGCTGCTTCAGTAATTCCTGTCATTCCAGAATAAATTGAACCTAATACAATAATTACTATACCGATCGGAGGTAAAAGACCGGGAAGGTATGACATTTTTTCTTTTAAAGTTAAAGCTGGTTCATCACTCAAAGGTGCTAAATGTGGCTGTAATCTTGTTCGAATTAAAATATATGTAATAATTAAACCTGAAATCATTAAACCTGGAACAATTGCTTCTTGGAATAACATTGTAATAGAAGTTTCTGTCGTTAATCCATAAATAATTAAAACAATTGAAGGTGGTATCATTGTTCCCAAAGATCCTGATGCACAAATGATACCGATCGACATATCCTGATCGTATTTTAATCTTAACATTTGAGGCAGTGCAATCAAACCTAATAAAACTATTTCTCCACCAATAATTCCACTCATCGCCGCCATAATTGTTGCCATGATGGCAGTAACGACTCCTACTCCACCTCTAGTCTTTCTTAACCACGCATTTAAAGCGTCATAAAGATCTCTTGCGATGTTTGAACGTTCGAGCAAGGAGGCCATAAATATAAATAATGGAACTGATAAAAATGAATAAGTGACAACAAGTGAATAGTATCTTGAAAGCAATATTCCTAATGCATGTTCTCCTATATATAAAAACACTAGCACTGCACCCATAAAACCAGATGCAAAACCCATAGGAACACCTATAGATATAAGTAATAACAATCCTACTATAAGTATTATCGAAAGTGATCCTATATCCATATTATTTTAATTCTTTAGAAGGGTCGTATTGTTTTTCTTTAGGATTTCTCCAATCAATAATTAAATTATTTACAGATTGAACAGCAATAAGAAAAACACATAGAAGTGTTAGTGGCTTCATAGTAGCTGGAATTGGTGGATCCCAATAAGTTGCAAATCTCTCCCAATTTATAAATGATCTGTATGCATCTTCCATACCTCCATAAATTACAGCTGCTGCAAAAAGAACAATTATTAAAGTACTAATTAGGTCAAAAATTCTCTGTGTTGGTCTACTAACCCAATCATACAATAATACTATTCTAATATGGCTTCTTAATCTTGTTGCATATATACCGCCAACTAAATAACAAACACCAGCAAGCCATAGACACAGTTCGTTTGCCCACAAAGTTGGTTTAAACAATACATATCTCATAAAAATTTCATACATCATCACAATTACAATTACAGGAATTAAATATTTAATTGTGTGACTTAAAAATAAGGAAACTCTATCAATCCAATTTATTGGAAAATCATCTTTACTCGCAACTTTTTGATTTTGTTCTTGTAATTCTTTATCGATCATTGAGTAAAAATTTAAATAATTCGAAGGGCCTTTGCAGGCCCTTCAAGATTTTTTTATTACATGATACCGTTAGCTTTCATATAAGCTTTGTGTATCTCGATAAGTGCCGCAGCTTCTGGAGACTTAGTTTTCCATTCTTCCCAAGCAGCAAGTGCAGCTTGTCTGAATTTAAGTCTGTCTTCTCTAGACCAGTCATGAAGTGTAACGCCCATTTCATTTAAAGCTTTAACAGCTTCTGCGTTTTTTCTCTCAACTAAGCTAGTGATAGTTCTTCCAGCAATTTCAATACCTGCTTTCATTGCACCTTTTTCATGAGGCTTTAACTTGTTCCATACTTTTGTGTTACAAGCTAAGTGGTCAGCTGGCATCGAGTGGAAACCTGGGTATGTAGCATATTTATTTTGCTCATAGTGTCCACCTGCATAGTTAGTAGCTAAAGATGAATAGTCAGCACCATCAATTAGACCAGTTTGTAAAGCAGTTGGAACTTCACCAAAGTCCATTACGATTGGCTTAGCACCTAATGCTGTAAAGATCATACTTTCCATTCCTGGAGGTGATCTAAATTTAAAGTCTTTTAATGAAGCAACATCTGGAATTGGTCTGCTAGATATTAAAGACTCGTGTCCTGGTATCCACCAACCAATTAATGTCATTCCATATTTGTTGTAAAGTGCATCAACAGCATCTTGAGCTCCTGGGAAATTCAAGAATTCATATTGTTGATATGGGTTATCATATCCACCCATTACATCACCTGCGAATTGGAATGCTGCATTTTTACCTGTTTGGTAACCTGCACCAGTCATATCACAATCAATAATTCCAGTTTGTGCAGAGTTAAATACCTCAGCAGATTTACCTGTTACTGATGATGAGTAGAACATTTCTACTTTTAAGCTTCCACCAGAAAACATTTCAACGTTTTTAGCGAATTGAGCAGCAACTTCACCATTTGGTGAACTAGCTGTAAAGTGTGTTTCAATCTTTAAAGTCTTTGCATTTGCAGAGCCAAATAAAGCAACTGAAACAATAGCTACAGCTGCTATAGTTTTAGTTATAAGTTTAAACATTATCTTCCTCTCGTTTATGTTTTTTTGAAAGTTAATCATAAATGATTTTTGAGATCAATAATTTCGTTTAACTTTTATATATAGAAATTATATATATTCATTGAACAGACAACTTATAGTTGTTCTAAACTACTTCTGAAATAAGAGGTTTTTTATTGAAATAACAATAAATATTATCTACTGCCATCATACTCATTGCTAATCTGGTTTCATGTGTTGCACTTCCAATATGTGGTAAAACGAAACAGTTATCTAATTTTAAATACCTTTTATCTAAATTTGGTTCATTATTGAAAACATCTAAACCTGCTGCATAAATTTTTTTATTTTCTAATGCATCTATCAATGCATCATCATCAATAGTCGATCCTCTTGATGTATTTATAACTACAGCATGCTTTGGTAACAAGCTTATTTTTGATGAATTAAGAATATGTTTGGTCTCAGCTGTAGCAGGTGTGTGAATACTTAAAAAATCACACTCTGGTAGCATTTTATTTATATCAGAATAATATTTTGCACCATCCTCTAGATCATCAGAGAGTTTATTTCTGTTGTAATAAATTATCTTCATTCCAAAAGCTTTAGCACTTTTAGCAGCCATTCTTCCAATACGACCCATACCAATGATACCTAAAGTTTTGCCTGTAACAGAATTTCCAATCATAAATTTAGTTAAATCTGGTTTTTGATTTTTCCAATTGCCTGCTCTGACTAAATTATAGGCTTCACCAATTCTTCTAGATGCAGCTAAAATTAAAAGTATTGTAGTTTCAGCTACTGCTTCATTTAATACATTTGGAGTATTTGTTACTTTAATTTTTTTTTCTTCAGCAGATTTAATTGAAATATTATCATAGCCAACACCAACCTGAGCTATTATTTTTAATTTACCATTTAAATTTTTAAAAAAATTTTCACCAATTTTATCAAAACCTGTTGAAATCATTCCATCATAATCATTAACCAATTTAATTAATTCGCTTTCTGGAATGGGTTCATCTTTTTGATTAAGGGTTGCTTCAAATTCTTTTTGGAGTTTTTCTTCTGCTAAATCTGAGATTTTTCTAGAAACTAATATTTTTGGCTTCATATTAGTGAGAATCTCTTGGTAAACCTTTGGTATGTGATACGTCTAAATATTTACCTCGAGAATTAATGCATGCACCGTCATCCAATTGACCAACAGTGTTTCTAAATATTTCCTGCCAAGGAGTTTGGTTATTTGGTTTAAATACTTTTTTATTTTTTCTTCGTTTTTTAAATTCAGCTTGAGAAATCAATAAATCAACTCTTCTTTTATTTAAGTCTATTTTTATTTTGTCGTAAGTTTTAACAATTCCTAGATCTCCACCTACTGCTGACTCTGGTGAAACATGAAGTATTGATGGACTTTCTGATGTTCCACTTTGTCTTCCGTCTCCAAGAGTTGGTAGATGTCTTATTCCTTTTTTTAATAATCTGTCAGGTGGTTGCATATTAACTACTTCAGCTGATCCTGGATAACCAACAGGTCCGCAACCCCTAATAATTAATAGAGAGTTTTCATCTATCTTTAACTTCTTATCATTAAGTCTTTTATGATAATCCTCAGGACCTTCAAAAACTATAGCTTTACATTCAAAAACATTTGGATGTTTAGGGTTTGATAAATATTGATCTCTAAATTCTTTACTAATTACAGATGTTTTCATGATAGCAGATGAGAAAAAGTTACTTTTCATAACTAAAAAACCAGCTTTTTCAGTCAATGCATTTTTAAATGTTTTAATTACTTTATTATCTACATCAACTTTCTTTCTTAAATTTTCTCCTACAGTTTTTCCTGTGACTGTCTTTATTTTTGTATGAATTTTTTTGTTTTTAATTAATTCTTTCATTACCGCAGGTATTGCTCCAGCTCTGTGAAAACTTTCCATTAAGTATTCTCCTGCAGGTTGGCAATTTACCAATAAAGGAATGTTGTGCCCAAGTTTTTGCCAATCAGAA
Organism: uncultured Pelagibacteraceae bacterium; assembly: GCA_902623415.1. Taxonomy (GTDB): domain Bacteria; phylum Pseudomonadota; class Alphaproteobacteria; order Pelagibacterales; family Pelagibacteraceae; genus Pelagibacter. The sequence goes on along the minus strand of CACNTU010000011.1, from coordinate 14,148 downwards.
AGATCAAATTTAATTCCCATATGTTTTGCAATAGCACTTAAATGAGCTGTGCAATTACTAGATCCACCAATAGCACTTGCAACTACTACTGCGTTTTCAAAAGCTTTACGTGTCATAATTTTTGATGGGGTTAAATTTTCATGAACCATTCCAACGATTCTTTTTCCTGTTTCGTAAGAAATTTGTTCTCTTTCTCTATAAGGAGCTGGAATAACTGCACCTCCTGGTAAAGACATTCCTAATGCCTCTGCTACAGAGTTCATTGAAGAAGCTGTTCCCATAGTATTACAGTGACCAGCACTTGGTGCAGACGATGCGACCATATCCATAAATTCCTCGTATTTAATTTCTCCTTTGGCTAACATTTTTCTAGCTTCCCAAACTACCATTCCTGACCCGGCTAACTTTCCTTTATAAACTCCATCTAACATTGGACCACCTGATAAAACTATTGCAGGAATATTTACTGTTGCAGCTGCCATCAAAGCTGCCGGAGTAGTTTTATCACATCCTGTTGTTAAGATAACTCCATCAATTGGGTATCCATACAAAACTTCAACTAGTGACAAGTAAGAAAGATTTCTATCCAACATTGCTGTCGGTCTTTTTCCAGTTTCTTGAATTGGGTGAGTAGGAAATTCCATTGGTATGCCACCTGCTCTTCTAATTCCATCTTTTATTCTTTTACTCAATGACATGAAATGTCTATTGCATGGAGATAGATCACTGCCAGATTGCGCTATTCCTATAATTGGATTACCAGATTGTAACTCTTTTCTTGTAAGACCATAATTTAAATACCTTTCTAGATATAAGGCCGTCATGTCAGGGTTTTTTGGATTATTAAACCACTGTTGACTTCGGAAACTCTTTTTTCTTTTTTTAGGCATAATTTAAATAATGATTTGTTTAAGTTATTGGTTATATAATAAATTTATGAATAATCTAATAGTTTTAAACAAGAATGACAATGTGGGCGTTAGCCAATTTATTATTCCTGAAAAAACTAAAATTGAAGGTCATGAGATCAGCACTATTGATCCAATCCCTTTTGGACACAAAGTTTGTTTAAAAACTATTAAAAAAGGTGATCCAATCATAAAATATGATCAAATTATTGGATTTGCTTTAGATGATATTAAACCAGGACAACATGTTCATTCTCATAATTTAGAATTTAGAGAATTTAAAAGAGATTTTAAAGTTACAAATAAAAAACATGTTATTGATGAAAAAGCAGACACCTTCTTTAATGGAATTTTAAGAGATAATGGACAGGTTGCTACAAGAAATTACATTGGAATTGTAAGTACTGTAAATTGCTCAGCTACTGTCACTAAAATGATAGTTGAGAGGATTAAATATTCTAACATTTTAAAAGATTACCCAAATATTGATGGCATAGTTCCAATTACTCACTCAACAGGATGTGGAATGAATACTGAAAGTGAAGGAATGCAAATTTTTCAAAGAACTATAGACGGATTTAAAAATCATCCTAATTTTTCTCATGTTTTTGTTATAGGTTTAGGATGTGAATGCGCTCAAGTCAGTTTGTTTGATGAATCATTAAAAAAACATAACCGAATTCATTTTCTAACAATCCAAGATGAAGGTGGAACAAAAAAAATAGTCGAAAAAGTGTTATCTCAAATTAAAAATTTGCTTTCAGAAGCTAATAATATTCAAAGAACTTCACAACCAGTAAGTCATCTAACTTTAGCTCTTCAATGTGGTGGTTCAGATGGATATTCAGGAATAACCGCAAATCCTGCACTAGGAGTTGCAGCAGATCTCTTGGTTAAAAAAGGTGGAAGTTCAATTTTATCAGAAACTCCAGAAATTTATGGAGCTGAACATTTATTAATTAATAGAGCAAGCTCACAAGAGACTGCTGATAAACTTATTAAAAGAATTGAATGGTGGAAACATTACACTTCAATTAATAATAGTTCTATGGACAACAATCCTGCGCCAGGAAATAAAAAAGGTGGTCTAACAACCATATTAGAAAAATCCTTAGGCGCTGTTGCAAAAGGAGGAAACTCTATCCTTCAAGATGTATTACATTATGCTGAACCTTTAAAAAATAAAGGTTTTAATTTTATGGACTCTCCTGGTTATGATCCTGTATCTGTAACTGGTCAAGTTGCATCAGGTGCTAATGTTATTTGCTTTACAACAGGACGTGGATCTTGCTTTGGTTGCAAGCCAGTTCCAAGTTTAAAACTTTCTACGAACTCAGCAATGTTTGAAAGAATGTCAGAAGACATGGATATTAATTGCGGGACAATTGCTGAAGGAAAAGAAAAAGTTGAAGAAGTTGGTCAAAAAATATTTGAATTAGTTGTAAATACTGCTTCAGGGAATAAATCAAAAAGTGAAATCAACGGCTACGGTGACGAGGAGTTTAATCCTTGGCAAGTTGGCGTTGTAATGTAATTTATTTTTCCTGTGCCTCAACAAACATCCTTAATTAAAGTAATTTTATTAGCTGCTGGTGGTTTTTTTATGTTTGTTTGTATGGACTCTACAGCAAAGTATCTTGGAACAGTAATGCCGGTTACTCAGGCAATTTGGGGAAGATTTTTTTTTCACTTGGTATCTTTAATTATATTTTTTTTAATTTTTAAGCCAAAAGTAAATTTAAAAAAAAATTTTAAAGTCCAAATAATTAGATCGATATTAATGGTCACTGCCACCTCGTTTATGTTTTATTCTTTACAGAAATTTGACTTGGTAGATATTTATGTTGTTTTCTTTACAGCTCCTTTAATCGTTTCACTACTTTCAGCATACTTCCTAAAAGATATATTGAGTACAAAAGGTATACTTTTAATGTTATTGAGCTTTGGCTCGATTGTTTATTCACTAGGTCCAAGTATGAGAATATTTAGTTTAGATTTAATATTCCCTATTGTTCCTCCAATTTGCTGGGCTCTTTATCAATTTTTTACCAAAATTGTATCAGGCGATAACGATCCATTTGCTGCTATATTTTATACTTCAATTTTAGGTGCAATAATTTTTAGTATTTTTATATTTTTTAATTGGGTGCCATTAGAGAAGAATATTTTTTGGCTTTATTTAGTAATTCTAGGTGTTGCAGGTTTTGTAAGTCATTCTTTAATTATATATGCAATACAACTTTCTAACTTGTCATTTGTAACTAATTTTCAATATTCTCAATTAGTTTGGTCTACAATTATTAATTTCTTAATTTTCGGCGTACCTTTTGATTATAATAAAATTGTTGGGGTGATAGGAATTATTGTTTTTGGTATAATGTTCATAAGAACAGAGGGTAAAAAGAAAAGTTAAATAGTGAGGTTTAAATGAAAAATATAGGCTTTATCGGTGTTGGGTATATGGGCTATGGAATAGCTAAAAATATTTTAAAACATAAAAATAAGCTTTTTGTCATTGCTAATAAAAATAGAAAACCAATTGAGAAAATTGTCAGCGATGGAGCTGAAGAAGTAAAATCTTTTGAAGACTTTTCTATTAAAAATTTAGATGCAATGTTTATGTGTGTTACCAACACTCCTATAGCAAAATTAATTTCTGAAAAAATATCTGAAATTTTAGATAGTAAAACTTTAATTATTGATATCACCACTCACAACAAAACTGGCTCAATCGAAACTGAGGAAATATTCAAAGCAAAAAATATTAATTATGTTGAATGTCCTGTAATGGGAGGACCTGTTCAAGCAGAGGAAGGTGTATTGGGAGGAATTGTTGGAGCGTCAGATGAAAATTTTAAAATTGCTGAACCATACTTTAATTTTTTCTGTAAAGAATATTTTCATTTTGGACCTGTTGGTATGGGAGCAAAATCTAAGCTTTTAAATAATTTTTTATCCCTTGGAAATGCTGCATTAGTTAATCATTTGGCTAAAAGTGCTACAGAAATGGGTTTAGATTTAAAAAAAGTATTTGATGTTGCAAAACTTGGTTCTGGAAATTCTGCAGCACTCAATAGAGTTTTTGACAATCTTTTAAAAGGTGATTTTACTGGATTTAAATTTACAGCAAGTAATTCTGTAAAAGATTTAACTTATATTCAAGACTTGTTAAAAGATTTTCCTGAAGCTGAAAAAGTTGCTGAAGTAAATAAAAATTATTTTCAAAAAGCTGTTGATGACGGTTACGGTGAAAATTTTATTAGTGAATTAATAAATAAAAAATAATTTTGGAAGTAACTTAAGTTAGCGGGAATCTACTAAAGTACTAGGTTGTATTCAATAAATATATTTGCTCAAAATTAAAATAAATTAATTGAAATTGTTTTATTTATAATTACCTTTTTTATAGAAGGAGGTTTATGTTAATACTTTCACCACCTGATACTTAGCTGAACAGCTCATATTTCAAAAATATAACGAAAAATAAATTCCTCTCGGAATTATAATGCCAAAGAGGCGATACAAGGGAGCTCTTTAGGTATACACTTAAAGAGCGAACCCTTTAAAAACTAATTTACAGATTTTAATATTTCTAGTGGAAGTGGAGCTTCTGGGTATTTTTTTTGACACAACTTTTCGTAGTTTTCACAAAAACTCAAAATAGTTTTTTGAACTTCTTTTTTATTTTTATTTGAAAAATTAAGGTCTTTAATTAATTCACTGCAATTTTTTTCTAATTCTTTTATTTGCTCTCCTGAAAAAAATTCTCCTGTTTCTATTTCCCAATAAGTGTCTTCAAGCTCATCATCAGTTAAATCATTTAATTTTTTCTGTAATAATTTAATAGTTTCGTCCTCCGTTACTTTATCTCTCATGGGAGAATTCTTAAGTTTCCCAAGGCATTTATCTCTTAATCCATCAATAAAATGAAAATAAGGTTTACCCTCTGAAAAATCTCTAAAATGATTTGTGTTAAAATATTTATCAATAGCTGTTTCTGTTGAAACCTTCTCTTTGCCCTTAATAATAGCTATCTGAACATATACTTCCTGGCTAATATATTCTTCAATATGATCTTTAACTTTTTGAGGTATCATTCTTACTTAATAACTAATGTTCTTCTCTGTACCTGCTGTGACAAGCCTTACAATTACTCCACATAAATTGTTTCAGAGTGCCTCTTATATCTTCAGTATCTTCAATTACAGATGTAAGTTTTATCATATCATCAGAGGCTTTTTGCATTAATGCATTAAAATCATCTTTTTCATCCCAAATTGTCAGTAAAGCTTCAGTATCAAAACCCTCTTGAGTATTTTCAGGAAATAGATCTATTAAAACTTTATAATTTTCACTCATTTCTATCATAAGTTTTTTTGCTTTTTCAAAATCTCCTTTTGAAGAGAAAGCCTGAACCCTTTTAGCTGTACTATAGTTTTTACTAAATAATGCTTGTCTACTTTTAATAATATCTTCAACTGTCAACTCAGCATTGGAAGATGACACGAAAAATACGCTTAAAATTGAGAATAAAATTATTTTAATATATTTTTTTATGTGATTAAATAAATTATGCATGTAACAAATACCCTAACAGAGTATGGCATTATCTCAAAGGTGTTACATTGGCTCAGCGCAGCTATTCTATTCATACAAATACCTTTGGGTTTTTATCTAGTTGATTTAGATTTTGGTGATCAAAGAATAACTATTGAAGATATACACGTTACGTTAGGTTTAACTGTGTTTTATATAATAATAATTAGATTAATAAATAATATACTTAATCCAACTCCAAAATTAGATCCAAGTATTTTTAAAGGACAGAGGTTTTTGGCAAAAATGAACCATGTGCTTTTATATATTGCTATTTTAGCAATAACAATTTCAGGAATATTAAAAAAATTGTTTAATGGGGAAACATTAACAATATTGTTTAAGGAAATTCAAATTAATGAAAATTTTGATTTAGCAGATCAGTTTTATGAAATTCATATTCTTTCGAATTATACCCTTATCGGTTTAATAGTGATTCATATATCTGCTGTTATTGTTCACAAACTATTTTTTGGGGACAATTTATTAAAGAGAATTCTTTAATCTTAATGACAAGCAATTCCAAATTTTTTTAATCTCCAATAATTATAAGGCCAAGGAGTTAAAAAACCTACAATCAGCATTATTGGTACCACCCACCATGTTAAAATTGCGCCTCCAGTTAAAACATAGTCAGTTAAATTCATCATGATTTCCATACTAATCATTGAAATTAAACTCATACCACAAGCTGTTTTGAATGCGTTAACAAAATTAAAATTTTGTGTCATTAAAATTATTGTTTCTAAAATAATACTCGTGATCAATCCGTTAATGATTGCTAAAATCATTATTCCTAAAACTGGAAAAGGAATTTGAGTTAATTGAAAAAATAATATTGTTCCAAAATCTCCAATTGCACAACCAAGTACACACCAGGCTGTATTTTTTGCACTTCTTTTCCAGGTATGTCTACAAGACCAATGAAATGTAGTCGCTGTCATAATTACTTACTCATATTAATTTGATATTCATACTTATCAACAGGCCAAAAGGACTTTACATAAGCCAATATACTATCAATTTCTTTATCAGATAATTGATCTTCAAATCCTATCATTTTACCTTCATAATTTTTTACTAATTTTGCTAATCCATACTTAATTATTGCATGTAAAGTTTTATCATCATGATGCCAAGTATGACCTGTTCCGTTTAACGGAGGAGCTTTTCTATGCCCATCTTCATCCATACCCTTCCAGTTTTCAGCACCAGCTAAATTTATCATATGACAAGAAACACAATTTTTTTCATATGCAATTTTACCTCTTTCAATCATGAGTTTAGAATCAGTAGTTATGGGAAAATGATTGTGGGCACTTACTGTATTTGAAAAAGTGAATGTAAAGAAAACAATAATAAATGAAATATGTTTAACCATATGGATGATATGGATATTTGATTTATTATAACAAGTACATGTGTTACTTTAAGTCATGATCTTTAAGCAAGTTTTTGACACGAAATCATCAACTTACACTTACATAATTGCATCTGGTAAAGGCCGAGAAGCTGTAATAATTGATCCAGTTATAGAAAATGTTGAAAGCTATATTAGGCTACTAAACGAATTAGATTTAAAACTAGTTAAGGTAATTGATACCCATATTCATGCTGACCATGTAACTGGTGCAAGTAAACTTAAGCAAGCAACAAATTGCTCTACACTAATGGGGGAACACACCCCTGCTGATGCTGTAGAAATTAAAGTAAAAGATGATGAAATAATAAAAATTGATCAAATAGAAATCAAAGCGATGTATACACCTGGTCATACTTCTGACAGTTATAGTTTCTTAATGGATAACTATTTATTTTCAGGGGATACTCTTTTAATTAATGGCACTGGTCGAACTGATTTTCAAAATGGTAGTTCAAAAGATGCTTATAATTCTATCTTTAATAGATTGTTAAAATTACCTGAGGATACCATTTTGTATCCTGGTCATGATTATAATGGCAAAGATTCTAGCACAATTGGTAATGAAAAAAAATTTAATCCAAGATTGCAGGTTAAAAATGTTGATGAGTATGTAGAACTTATGTCAAATCTTAATTTAGCTAAACCAGAATTAATAGATATTAATGTAAGTAGAAATATTAAGTTAGGTGCTAATTAAAGACAACAAATATTAAAAACCAATAAGAAACTAATCCAGCTGAAATTGTTGCAATAATATTTTTTGAAAAATAACCTACAATTACAGCAACTAATGCTCCAAAAATTTTAGGATCATTAATTTCTATAAAAGTTCCAAAATCATTTATAAATATTCCTGGAAATATTATTGCTGGGAATACCGCGGAAGGAACGTATTCCAATACTGCTTTAATTTTATCTCCTAACATATCTCTACTTATTAAAACAATCATAGTCATTCTGGTGAGGTAAGTTAATATTCCAGCAAAAATAATTGCAGTAAGTGTCATTTTTTTAACCTCAATAATAGTGCAGCTACAAATAAAGCAATTACTGGAGAAATAATTATGTAAGATTTAAATGGAGCGTCAAAAAATAATAGTGAACTCAAACCACAAGTAATCATTACAATTACATGATCTAATTTTTTTAAATCCTGAACAACAATTGCTATAAACGTTAAAGGAATTGCAAATTTTAATCCGAGTTCCTCTGGAACAAATGATCCTAAAACAATACCTGATAAGGTTGCAATTTGCCAACAAACCCACATCGTGCAGCCAGTACCAATTAAATGATAATGTAAAAATTCTTCACTTCTATTTTTTTTGAAAAACTTATTAGACTCTGCAAAGCCTTGATCTACAACTACATATGAAATTAACAATTTTTTAATAAAAGATAATTTTTCTAAATATTCAGATAAAACAGCTCCATATAATAAATGTCTGGAATTTATAATTCCAACAGAAGCAACTGCAACTAAACTAGATGCGCCCCCTGATAACAACTGTAAAAATACTATTTGTGAAGCTCCTCCAAAAATTATGAAAGACATTGCGTAGACCAAATACGGGTGAAATCCAAGTTCAACACCGATTGCTCCACAAATTATTCCAAATGGAATAACAGAGAGCATGTGTGGAGAAATATCCAACATCCCTCGAGTAAATAATTGTTTTTTGGTAAGCATTTGCTTGTTTTATTAAAAACAAACTATGTGATCAATATTAATCGGTCTTTTAATTCCAAACTTTTCGTCAGCTTCATGTTGATGTTCGTGATGGGAATGAACAAAAACTGGTATTAATAAATCGCTATTGGTTTTTAAAGTATAGATAAAGTTTGTTCCTCTAAATTTTCGATCTACTACTTCTAGCTTTAGATTGCTTTTATCATCGTGCTCAAGGTCTTCTGGTTGTAATAATAATTGTACATTTGAACCTTTTGGATAATGCTTAATAAAATTACCTTTAATTGTTCCAAGATCCTCATTTTCTAACGAATTTTCTCCTGTTACTTTTGCTGGAATTAATATTCCACGATTTAAAAAATTTACTACTTCGACTGAGTTTGGAAAATGATAAACATTATAAGGATCGTCAAACTGTTTAATTTGACTATCTAATATAATTGCACATTTGTTACCAAGATAAAAAGCTTCGTAAGAATCATGAGTAACTATTATTGTTGTAATTTTTAATTTACTTAATATTTTTTTTAATCTTACTTGAATTTCTTCTTTAAAACTTTGATCTACATTAGATAGCGGCTCATCTAAAAGTAAAAGGTCAGGCTGTGTTAACAGCGATCTTGCTAGTGACGCTCTTTGCGCCTCCCCTGCACTAATTTCATGAGGATATTTTGGTAATATTTTTTCTATATCAAGAAAATCTACAATCTCTTTAAAACTAAGCTTTTTCTTTCTTTTTCCTTTATTTCTCTCAGCACCTAATAAAATATTTTTTTCAACTGTGTAATGAGGAAATAAACTGTTGTCCTGAAAAGCTAAAGATACGTTTCTATCTTCAGGTTCTATATTTTTATCTTTAGAGGATAATAATTTTCCGTTTAATTTTATTGAACCTTTATCAATTTTTTCTAAACCAGCTATAGTTCTAAGTATTGTGGTTTTTCCAATTCCTGAAGGACCAAGAATACACAAAGTCTCTCCTTCATTTTCAATCGCAAAAGATGCATTCTTGACTTTAATCTTTCCACCTATAGTGAAATCAACATTTTTAATCTCTAAATAACTATCGCTCATTTTCCCTCAGTATATATTTAGATGTAAGCATTATAAATAGAGTTGCAATCAAAATTAAAAATAATGAAGGAACAGCTGCGGCTTCTAATAAGTCTTCTGAAGCAGATATATAAGCTGTGGTTGCAAATGTTTCAAAATTAAAAGGTCTTAAAATCAAAGTGATTGGTAGCTCTCTTATTATTTCTAAAGAAATTAGTATTCCAACAAATAAAAGAGAATTTCTTAAGTAAGGTACATGAATATTCATAAAAGTTTTCTTTTTTGAGTAACCAAGTAAATATGAACTTTCATCAACGGAAATATTTATTTTTTCATAACCAGATTTTATTCCATTAAAAGCTAAAGAATAGAATCTTACAAAATAAACTAAGACAAGTCCTAGAATAGAACCAATAAAAATTTTTTTAATAGATAAAAAACCAAGTGCTTTTACAACATTATCATCAAACCAAGCAATAAAAGTTATAAATGCCACCGCTAAAATTACTCCTGGAATTGCATAACCAGAAATAGATAAAGTAGACAAAGCGTTTAAAGTTTTATTTTTAGAAACTCGATTTCCATAATTAGAAATTAAAGAAAAAATTATTAAAACTAAGCTTGATAATAACACCAAGTACAGGGTGTTTAATGTTAAAGTTATTACTGGTATATCAAAAAAATTTTCAGGAAATTTTAAAGTCCAATAAAGCATTTGACTTAGTGGAAATAAAAAACTTAAGAAAAAAACTAAGAAGCAAATTGAGAACGCAAAAAATGCTTTACTTCCTGATAGTTGGATTTTTTCTTTTTGTTTAAATCCTCCTTTAGTATTTGCATGATATCTTGCCTTCTTTCTAGATAAATTTTCTAAAATAAATATTGCAAAAATGAATAAAAGAAGAAAAAAAGATATCCTGTTTGAGAAAGCTAAGTCATCAAATGTAATCCAAGAATTATAAATACCCGTTGTTAAAGTATTTATAGAAAAAAAATCAACTGCCCCGAATTCAGCTAAAGTTTCCATTGCAACTAGAGAAAGTCCTGCAACAATTGCTGGTCTAGCGGCAGGTAAAATTAGAGAAAAAAAGGATTTTGCTTTTGAAAATCCTAAATTTCTACCTAAATCAATTAAATTTTGGGATTGATACTGGAATGATGCTCTTGAGAGAATATAAACATAAGCAAATAGTGAAAAAGATAGCGAAAGTACAGCTCCTATTAGACCATCAAACTTTGGAATGCTTTGATTATAATTCGCCTCTCCAAATAGATTTTTCAATATCGAATATAAAGTTCCATAATTTTCAAAGAAAGCTGTCAATGAATATGCGTAAATATAAGGAGGTACAGCAAAAGATAATATAAGTGCCCATTTAAAAAAATTACTAAAGGGAAATTTATAAAAAGAAACTAAATAAGCCGTACTGGTTCCAATTAAAAAAGTTAAAACTAATACACTAATCAGCAAAACTAGTGAATTAAAAATGTATTCAAATAAAAAGGTATCTTTTAGAATTTGATAATAATTTGATGTGTCTTCAAAAAAACTAGTAAATACAGTAACTATTGGTATAGCTACAAAAATTGACACTAATAAAGAGCTTAAAAACCAAAAATTAATTTTTTTTAAATACATTTTTACCCTTTTGTTCAAGTGAACATAATCAATAGTAGGGTAAATAACTATTGAGTTATGTTCACTTTTTGAAAATTAACTTTTTAAATCAAAAACATTAATGACACGATCAATATCATCATTTTCGATCTCAGATAATTTTCTATTATTTATTTTTTTTTTAATTTTTTCACATTGTGACAAGCATGGCTCACAAGTTATCTGACCCTCTGGAGAACCATTATTGCCTGGAGAAATGTCTAAATTAAAATTAAATAAATTTTTTCTCACTTTTCCTTACTTCCATCCAGCAGCTGTCATTACCTCTAATGCAGCAGCTTGTTTTTTTCCATAGCTTGAAACTTTAGTTGTTAAATCTTGTTTAAAATCTAATCCTAAATTATTCACTACTAATGGATTTGGAGATACCCCAGCTATCATTGGAAACTCAAAAGTATTATTTGTAAAATGTTCCTGAGCCTCTGGTGATAATAAAAAGTCAACAAGAGCAATAGCATTTGCTTTATTAGGAGCCCCTTTAACTAAAGCTGCACAACTAATATTCATGTGTGTTCCTCTATCATTTTGATTAGGAAAAAATGCCTTAACTTTTTTAGCAGCCGCTTGTTGTTCTTCTCCTTTATTACCAGATAGCATAAGTGCCAAGTAATAAGTGTTTGCTACAGCAATATCAGCTTCTCCAGCTGCAACTGCCATAATTTGAGCTCTGTCGTTTCCTTTTGGTGTTCTTGCCATATTAGCAACAACTCCTTTAGACCATTCAGCAGTAGCTTTCTTTCCATTATTTTCAATTAATGAAGCTACAAGTGACTTGTTATAAATGTTACTTGATTTTCTAATTACTAATCTACCTTTCCATTTTGGATCAGCTAGACCTTCATATGTTAATCCTGACAATTCAGCACCACTAACTCTTTCTGGTGAGTAGTAAATTATTCTTGCTCTTTTTGCTACTCCTACCCAGTGTGTAGTTCTAAAATTTTTTGGAACAGAAGATTTAATTGTTGGAGACACCAAACCACTTTGAGTCATTCCTTTAGCCTTGAAAGCTCCACATCTTCCAGCATCAGCAGTAATATAAAGATCAGCTGAAGAGTCAGTCCCCTCTTCAATCATTCTTTTTTCTAATGCACTGGCCTTTCCATTAATCAGGTTTACTCTAATTCCAGTTTTGTTGGTAAATTTGCTATAAAGCTCATTATCTGCTTTGTAATGTCTTGCGTTGAAGATATTTACTTCATTTGCAAAAGCAAATGACGAGGCTATTAAAGAAACAAATAAACTTATTATTGTTATTTTTTTCATTTTATCCTTTTCTTTACCCTAATTGACTTGCGAATGAGAATTATTCTCAATGCGAATGATTATCAATCGCATAATTTGTCGCAGAATACAAGGAGTATTTGATATTATTTATAGAGGGTATTTTTATTTCCAGTCGCCTATTTTACTGAATAAAAAATTTCTAAAAGCTTGAACTCTAGCTGTGTTTTTTAATGATTGCGGGTACACAAAGTGAGCTTCTGTTATTGGTCCTTCTACTTTTGGAAGCACTTTAATTATACTACTAGTATTTGATACTAAATATTCTGGAAGTGCAGCCAAACCCACTCCAGACTCAACACCATATAATAAACCACTAACACTATTAACCTTCATAATAGATTTTCTTTTTTTTCCATCATGCATTCCTATTTTTAAAGCCCAATCAGGGTTATAGACCGGTGAAGGTGCTCCTTTTCCAAATGAAATGAACTTATGTTTATTTAAATCATTAACTGTTTTTGGCATTCCATTTTTTTCTAAATATTTATTAGATCCATAAATATAGTACTTAATATCAACTAATTTTTTTTGAATATAATTGAGCTGCTTCGGTCTTCTCATAAAAATCCCAATATCAGCTTGACGAGTACTTAAATCTAATTCTTTATCATCAAAAACAAGCTCAATCTCAATCTCTGGATTAAGCATCATAAATTCTTGAATCCTTGGTGTTAACCAGTGGGTTCCAAAACTTCTTACAGTTGTGATAGTTAATTTTCCTGTTGGTTTGCTCTTTTGATCACCTAATGATGTTTCAACTTCTTTAAGTTTGCTTATCACCTCATGAGCAGTTTTAAAAACGTATTCTCCATTTTGTGTAAGAGTCAAGCCTCTAGCATGTCTTTCAAACAATTGAACTTTTAAATCTTGTTCTAAGGACTGAATCTGTCTACTTATAGCTGATTGACTAAGATTTAAATTAACAGTAGCATTCGTAAAGCTTCCAGCTTCAGCCACAGCATGAAAAATTTTTAATTTATCCCAATCCATTATTTATTTAAATCAACTAATACTCTTCCAGCAATTTCACCTTTTAAAATTTTTGGATAAGTTTCAACTAATTCCTCCAAACTAACGATTAAAACTGATTTCTCAATTAAATCAAAATCAATTAATTTTGATGCCTCGCCCCAAATAAATTCTCTTCTTTTTATACTGCAATTAGCAGAGTCCATTCCCCAAACTTTAATACCTCTTAACATAAAAGGGAGTAAATTTGTATTAAGCTCATTGCTGTTCGCGTTTCCACAAACTGCAATAATTCCATTTGACTTTGTTTGCGCTATAGCGTTAGCTAAAATTTTTCCACCTACAGTATCAACTACTCCATCCCATAAACCTTTATCTATTGGTCTTGGATCTTTATCAAATTCTGCCCTATTTATAATGTTTTTAGCACCTAATGATTTTAAATAGTCTGACTTGGAGTCTTTTCCTGTTACAGCAGTAACGGTGTAACCTAATTTAGTTAAAGCCATAACTGCTAAACTACCAACTCCACCTGTAGCACCAG
>CACNTU010000010.1 GCA_902623415.1 uncultured Pelagibacteraceae bacterium | reverse complement strand
TATAACCATCATCATCTATGTGACCTGCATCATATGTTTGGTAGTAACCTTCGTAATTAGACATATAGTTTTCTTTATACCTTTGATCTGCATTCCATAATGTTGGGAATGTGCCTGGAGGTAAAGGGAGTTTTACAACAATATCTCCCATTTCGTTTGGTTTAGCTAGAGATTGATCTGGCTTGATAATTTTCACATCATATCCAGGTACCGCCTTACATGCTGAACCATATTTCGTTTCCATCATTTCAATACCAGTACAATTTGAACTTATTGCCCAGCTAGTTTCTGTTTGCCACCAATGATCAATGACCGGAACTTTAAGTAAATTCTCAGCCCACTTTATAGTATCTGGATCGGCTCTTTCTCCAGCAAGAAATAAACTTTCAAAACTGCTTAGGTCATATTTTGAGAAAAATTTACCTTCAGGATCTTCTTTCTTAATAGCTCTAAAAGCTGTTGGAGCTGTAAAAAGAGATTTTACTTTATAATCAGATATTATTTTCCAAAAAGCTCCTGCATCTGGAGTTCCTACAGGCTTACCTTCAAATAAAACTGTAGTGCATCCTTTAAATAATGGAGCGTAGACAATATATGAGTGTCCAACAATCCAACCAATATCACTAGCAGACCACCAAATATCATCTGTATCTATGTTGTAGATATTTTTCATAGTCCATTTGAGAGCAACAATGTGACCTCCAATGTCTCTTACTATACCTTTGGGGGTTCCGGTCGTACCTGATGTATATAAAATATAGGCAAACTCATTGGAGTTCATCTCAACACAGTCAGCATCTTTAGCACTAGAGACTACTTCTTCCCAGCTGATTTCATTCGGAGTATTTAATTTAACTTCATGACCAGGTCTTTGAAACAAAATCATCTTTTCAATTTTGTGATTGGCTATTTTAATAGCTTCATCCACAAGTGGTTTGTATTCAACTGTTCTTCCAGGCTCAAAACCACATGAGGCAGTAACTAATAATTTTGCTTTACTATCATCTATTCGGCTAGCAAGCTCATTTGAGGCAAACCCACCAAATACAACTGAGTGAATTGCACCAATCCTACCACAAGCTAGCATAGCAATCACTGCTTCAGGGATCATTGGCATGTAAATGATAACCCGGTCACCTTTACTAGCCCCTTGAGCTTTTAATGCCCCCGCAAACTTAGACACCTTTGACCTTAATTCCTCATAATTGTACTTACTTTTGTTACCTGTAATTGGACTATCGTAGATTAAAGCTGTTTTTTGACCTCTTCCTTGATCAATGTGAATGTCTAAAGCATTATAGCATGTGTTAGTTACACCATCTTCAAACCATTTATAGAAAGGTGGGTTGGATTTATTTAAAATTTTGGTTGGTTTTTTAAACCAAAAGATATCTTTCGAAGCTTCCTGCCAAAATTTTTCAGGATTTTTTATAGAATTTTCATAAATTGCACTAAACTTAGAAGACATAAAGATTTGATTCGAATTCCTTATTTTTTTTGGTTTTTAACTTATAAATTGTATTTAATTTTAAAAATTCAGTAAAATCAATGCTTATTAGTGACAATTAAGTCTTCATAAAACTATTTTAATTTGCTATTTAACCACGAAATTGGCTTAAGGTAACTTAAGTCTAGTTTATATAAACTAAAATAAAAACTAACGAAGAGGGAGTTTTTTATGAAAAAACTTAAACTGTTTGCTTTAGCAGCTATGGCTCTGATTGGATTTTCAGGTATAGCTATTGCAGTAGACGCAACGATGTTGATGCAAGATGACTTCGTAGGAATTTCATTCTGGGTTATCTCTATGGGAATGTTAGCAGCTACTGCTTTCTTTTTCATGGAAGCAGGCAATGTCGCATCAGGCTGGAGAACATCAGTTATTGTTGCTGGTCTAGTAACTGGTATTGCATTCATACACTACATGTACATGAGAGAAGTATGGGTTGCTACTGGAGACTCGCCAACTGTTTACAGATACATTGACTGGTTAATCACTGTGCCATTACAGATGGTAGAATTCTATTTAATTCTAGCAGCTATTGGTAAAGCAAACTCTGGAATGTTCTGGAGATTGTTAATTGGTTCATTAGTAATGCTAATCGGTGGATACTTAGGTGAAGCAGGATACATTAATGCTACACTAGGTTTCATCATCGGAATGGCAGGTTGGGTATACATTCTTTATGAAGTATTCTCAGGTGAAGCTGGTAAAGCTGCACAGAAGAGCGGTAACAAAGCTCTTGTAACTGCATTCGGAGCAATGAGAATGATCGTTACAGTAGGTTGGGCAATTTACCCATTAGGTTATGTATTTGGTTACTTAACTGGTGGTGTAGACGCTGACTCACTTAACGTCGTTTACAACTTAGCTGACTTCATTAACAAAATTGCATTTGGTCTAGTAATCTGGGCTGCTGCAACTAGTTCAAGCGGAAGAAGAGCTAAGTAATTTAGCTAAAATTTAAATTAAGGGCAGGTGCATTTTTGTACTTGCCCTTTTTTTTTACCTTTATTAAAATTATGTATAATAACTATACATAATTTTTTATATATGGATGTAAAATTAGAAAAATGGCATAAATGCCAAGTTGATAAAGAAGTCCTTAAAGAACTTTCAAAAAAATCTGATTTAAAAGGACTTCAACATGTTTCATTTTTTTTTGGATTATTATTGATAACTGGAATTCTAGCTTATGAAACTTGGGGAACATGGTGGTCAGTATTTTGGTTTTTAGTTTATGGAAATATTTATTCTTTCTCTAATCCAGTGTGGCATGAAACAGGTCACAAAACTGCATTTCAATCAAAATATTTAAACGAGTTTTTTTATTATATCTCCTCTTACATGGCCAACTTTGAACCAACTAGATGGAGATACACACACTTTGTTCATCATGGAAATACTTATTCAACAGAAAATCCTTTTGATCACGAAATTGAATATGGAAATGATTTAAAAGAAACACCAAAAAGACTAATTATAAATATTATTCCATTTTTAGATTTAGTATTTTTTAAAAATCACATCTCCTTTGAAATTATTCAACATGCTCTAGGAATTAAAACGAAAGTTATGCAAGATAGCATTCCAGAAAATGCACAAGCAAAAGCAATCTTTATTTCAAGAATTTATGTTGCTATTTGGTTATCAATTATTTTATGGTCAATACTAGCTTCTTCTTGGATGCCTTTATTATATTTTGTTTTACCACAGTTTTATGGAAAAACTTTACACAAACTTGTTGCATTTACTCAACATGCAGGGCTTGCACGGAATATAAAAGATCATAGAGTTACATCTCGCGAAATGTATTTAAATCCAATACTCAGTTTTTTATATTGGAAAATGGAATATCATTTAACCCATCATATGTTTCCAACAGTTCCGTCATACAATTTGGACAAATTGCATCATCATATAAAAGATCAATTACCAAAGGCAAATGACGGATTAATAGATGCATATAAAGAAATTATTCCTGCATTAATCAAACAAAAAGAAGATACAAGCTATTTTATAAAAAAAGAGCTTCCGCAAGCTCAAAACATATAAAAATATACTAAGTATGATTTTACTTACTTGTTCAATTTAGATAAGAAACTATATATAACGCATGGCAAAAATTACTTACCACACACACGATAATAAAACTCATACAGTTGATGTTCAAAAAGGACTAACTGTAATGGAAGGTGCAATTCAAAATGATATCCCAGGAATTGATGCAGATTGTGGGGGAGGAATGGCTTGTGCTACTTGCCATGTTTATGTCAAAGAAGAATGGTTAGATAAGCTTCCAACAAAAGAGGATGGTGAAGAAGATATGCTTGATATGGCTTTTGAGCCAAAAAATAATAGTAGGTTGAGTTGTCAATTAATAGTTTCAGACGAGTTAGATGGATTAGAAATAAATATTCCTTCAAAGCAAGGTTAAATGAATAAAACAGATGTATTAATTATTGGGGCAGGACCAACAGGATTGTTTTGTGCTCATCAACTTGGAATTATAGGATTGAGTTGTGAAATAGTTGACAATCTCGATAAAGCTGGTGGTCAATGTATTGAGCTTTATCCTGATAAACCAATTTATGATATCCCGGCTGTCCCAGAGTGTACTGGGGAGGAATTAACTAATAATCTTTTACAACAAATTAAACCTTTTAATGTCAAATTTCATTTAAACGAAAGAGTGGAACAACTAAAAAAAACTGAAAGTCGATGGCATGTAAAAACTTCAGGTGGAGTTGAATTTGATGTTGCAGCTATCGTTATAGCTGGTGGCGTTGGTTCTTTTGAGCCTAGAAAATTTCCAGTAAAAGAGTGCGAAAAATTTGAAGGTGACTCATTATTTTATTCAATTAAAGATAAATCAATATTTAAAGATAAAACTATTTCAATTTTTGGTGGTGGAGACTCAGCTTTAGATTGGGCTATTGAATTATCAAATTCCTCTAAAGTAAATTTAATTCATAGAAGAGACGGTTTTAGTGGAGCGGAGGCTAGCGTTCAAAAAGTAAAAGAGCTTAATGATCAAGGAAAATTAAATTTATATACAAAATTTCAAATGGACTCAGTTATGGGAGATAAAAAAATTGAGTCTATAAAAATAAAACATGATGAAGGAGAAATTAAAGAAATTGAATCTGATTATGTACTAGGTTTTTTTGGCTTAATCATGCAACTTGGTCCTATATTGGATTGGGGTTTAAATATTGATAAAAAAACGGTTAAGGTGAACACTGAAAACTTTGAAACCAATATAAATGGAATATTTGCAATTGGTGATATTTGTTCTTATCCAGGTAAATTAAAATTAATTCTTTCAGGATTTCACGAAGGCGCGTTAGCTGCAAGAGGTTGTTTTAAATATGCTAAACCTGATGAAAAATTAAGATTTGAATTTACAACTACGTCTAAAGCTGCACAAGAAAGACTTGGTGTTAAAAAATGATAGAACTTTTTTCCGCTAACACTCCTAATGGATGGAAAATTAGTATCATGCTTGAAGAAATTGGTTACGAGTATAAGGTTATAAAAGTTGATTTAGGCAAAGATGAACAATTCAAACCAGAATTTATAAGACTAAGTCCTTTTGGAAAAATTCCCGTGATCATTGATCATGATAACAACAAGAGTATTTTTGAATCTGGGGCAATATTAATGTACTTAGCAGATAAAAGTGGAAAACTTTATAATGAAAAAGATAGATTAGTTATTAATCAATGGTTAATGGCTCAAATGGGTACTGTAGGTCCTATGATAGGTCAACATCATCAGTTTCATCACTATAATCCTGGTAAAAGTGAGTTTGGTGAGGAACGATATTTTAAAATTACCAAAAGAATTTATGGAGAACTAGATGCTAGATTAAAGGTATCTAAATTTCTTGCTGGTTCTGATTATACGATTGCTGATATTGCAACTTGGCCGTGGATGGCCAGACACGAATGGCATGATATTGGACTTAAGAATTATAAAAATTTAGCAAGATGGTATTTGGAAATAGCAAATCGTGAAGCTGTAGTTAAAGGTTATAGTTTTATGGATAGAGATGCAATAATTCCTAAACTTTAAAACTTATCCAAACAGTCTGTAAATAGTGCTAAGTATTCCATAACCCGAAAATTCAATAGCAACAATTACAATAATAATTAAGATTAATTTTTTATTCATTTTAAAAATAAATATAACAACAACACAATCCAGAAGAAAGGATAGTAAAAATAAATATATTTCTTAGCAAAAAGAAAGGATATTGAGCTTTGTTTAGATGATTTTTTTCTCATTGCTAATCATCTGCATGAACTTTTTCATCTTTTTCATGCTTTTCTTGTGCTGCAATTGTATACTTAGCAACAGGTCTTGCCATTAACCTTTTTAATCCAATTGGCTCTGCAGTATCTAAACAATAACCATATGTATCTTCTCTTATTCTTCTTAACGCTTTATCAATTTCAGATATTAATTTAATCTGTCTATTGATTGCTTTCATTTCTACGTTGCTATCAATATATGAGTTTGCTTGATCAACTATATCTGCAGAAATATTATTGTCATCCATACCACCATTATAAAGTGCCTCGTTATTCGCTTTAATTAATTCTTTTTTCCATTCAGTTAGCCTCATTCTGAAATATATCTTATGTTTTTCACACATATATTTTTCAGTATCTTTTGGAACGTAAGTTTTTGAAATTTTTACAGGACCTTTGGATGCAATTTTAGCTGTAGTCGGTTTTGATTTACTCACAACTTTAGTTTTTGGTTTTGATACTTTTTTCTTTGCTTTAGCAGTCTTTGGCATAGAGTAATTTTAATCGCTCGGAGTATATTCAGCAAATTAGGGGTGTCAAGCAAGCTTAATTGATATAAATATTTATAAATGACCATTATTAACAAAAATATCAATAATGTTTTTTATATTTTTGTTATAGCTCATCTAATTTTTTGGACTCTGATTCCTTCACTTACAAATCATAATTTACCATTGGATACAATTGAGGCTCTAGCTTGGGGTAGTAATTTAGATTGGGGATTTAACAAACACCCACCTATGAGTGCTTTTTTTCCAGAAATATTCTTTCAAATTTTTGGTCCTCAAGATTGGGTTTATTATCTATTAAGTCAAATTTTTGTAATTATTTCTTTTTATTATGTTTTTAAATTTTCAAATGAAATAATTAACAATAAGATTTTAGGTTTAATTTCTGTATTGCTACTTGAATCAATTTACTTTTATAACTTCACCACACCAGAATTTAACGTAAATGTTTGCCAATTACCTTTTTGGTCTTTAACAGTTTATTATTCATGGAAAATATATAGCGGCAAAGAAATAAAGTTTTCAGATTGTTTTCTTGTAGGTCTATTCGCTGCTTTTGGTTTTTTATCAAAATATCTATTTATTTATCTTTTGGCTTCAATTGATCTATTATTTGTTTATTTAATATTTTTTAAAAAAAAAAGACAATTTGATTTTAAATATCTCATTACTATTGAAGTTTTTTTACTAGTTTTAGTTCCACATTTAATTTGGTTAAACAACAATGAATTCATTACAATTACATATGGATTAGCTAGAACTGGATTAGAGCAATCTAGTTTTATTGATCATATTAAATTTCCAGTAATCTTTTTGTTAAAACAAGTAGGAATTTTAATTCCTTTTTTAATACTAACCTGGTTATTAGTTAAAAAAATTAAATTCAATTTTAATTTTCAAGATAAAAAATTACTATTTTTATTAGCAATTAATATTTTGCCAATTATTTTAATGCTTTTAACATCATTAATTACTGGATCAAAAATAAGAACTATGTGGATGACACCTTTTTATTTGTTTTTTGGCATACTGTTTGTTTATTTAGTGCAAGCTCAAGTTAATCTTAAAAAGTTAAAACCATTTATGCTTGGATTTATTTTCTTTTTCTTCTTATCACCTGTGCTTTATACTTATGTTTCAATTTCAAAAGACAATAAGAGGACAGATTACCCAGGTAAAGAAATTGCAATAAAGACCCAATATGCTTGGGATCAGCAATTTGATACAAAAATAAATATAGTTTTGGGTGATGAATGGAACGCTGGAAATCTTTCTTATCATTTAAAATCAAGACCAGTTTGGGAAGGTTTTGTTGAGAGAGAAAAGCTTGATCAATTGAAAGATTATATGTGTCTTGATAATGTTTGTGTAGGTTCAAGATAGATGAAGTACTTAATTTTAATTCCAATTTATAACGACAGAGAGTCTTTAAAATTACTAATTGAAAATATTAACCATGAAATAAAGGATTTAAATCATGAAATATCTATAGTTGTTGTAAATGATGCTTCATCTCAACAGATAATTGATACTTATCCAAATATAGACAGCATTAGTTCTTTTGAAATAATAAATATGACAGAAAATAGAGGTCATGCAAGATGTATTGCTTCTGGCTTGAAATATATATTTGAAAAGAAAGAATTTGATTTTGTAATTCCTATGGATGGTGATGGAGAAGATAGACCTGTGGAAATTAAAAATTTTATTAAGCTCTCAAAAGAAGGTGACGATAAATCTATTGTAGGCGAAAGAGTTAAGAGATCTGAGGGTTTATTTTTTCAATTATGTTATCAATTTCATAAATTCTTAACTTTAGCATTTACAGGACAATCAATTAAATTTGGGAACTTTACTTGTTTATCAAAATCAACTGTAAAGAAACTGTTAGATGAAAAAGCTACCTGGAATAGTTTTTCTGGTTCATTAAAAAAAATAGAAAAAGATTTAATTTCTATTCCATCTACACGAGGCCAAAGATATTTTGGACCATCTCAAATGAGTTTCTTTAATTTATTAAAGCATTCACTTTCAATAATTAGTGTATTTAGAAAAACTGTTCTTATTCGATCAGCTTTGTTCATTATATTTTATATATTACTTATCAAAAGTTACGCTTCAATAATAACTTCAATACCTTTAGTTTTGTTATTGGTAATGATTTATTCAATTTCTAGTTTAGCTCTAAGAGAAAATATTGATGAGTTAAATGATTCATTAAAAAATATTAATGATATTGATAAAGTTAAATAGCAAAATTAGTTTTAATCATGCAAAACGTTATAAGAAAAGAAAATAAATTTATTGATTATTTAATATTTTTTTTAATTTTTATTATTTTTATCTCCTACATACAGGGGTATCAGTGCAAATATATCAAACCATTGATATGCAAAGCACCAGTTATAAATTCTTTGTTTGCTGAAAATGGACTTATTGAAAATATTCAATCATTATTTTTGTTTTTATCAATATTTATTTTAATAAGAAATTTTAAAATTTTCAAAAGTGATAAATTTTTAAAAATTTTCATTTTTTTAAAAGTTGTTGCTCTTACATATTATCTGGGAGAAGAAATAAGTTGGGGACAACACTTTTTTAAATGGAATACACCAGAAATTTTTAATGATTTAAATAACCAAAACGAAACTAATCTCCATAATATTTCAAATTTACTCGATCAATTACCTAGATCATTGGTTATTTTATGGTGTGGATTTATTCCGTTATTTTTTTATTTTTTAAGAAAAAAATTTAAATTTAGTAATAAATTAGATTTAATTATATTACCTAGCTTAAAACTTTTAGTTGTATCTTTAATTTTACTTTTATTTTTTTTACCAGATTTTATAGTTGATAAAATGAATCTCCATCCCGGACATCATGTTGATGGCAAAGATGTTGTTGAGGCAAAATATTATGACATACTTACTTTTAATTTTGTAGAGAGATTATCTGAAATTCAAGAATTAATTTTCTGTTTCTACTTTTTTATTTACTCAATTGCTTTAAGTAAATTCATAGGTAATAATAAGATTTTATGAAAAACTTTTTAAAATTTTATTAAACTAAATTAAATGAAAAAAATTTTAGTTATTTTTTTATCTCTTTTATTTCTACCATCATTTTCATATGCAAATAAATGGCACACGAATATGAAAAAGCAAGAGAAGAAAGATTTTGCTCATTATGTACTTAAAGCACAGTCAGATAATAAGATGGTATTTAACCTTCGAAATATCAAAAATTCTAACATCTATAAATTTTTTGATAAGTTTGAGGATCGTATGGGGGTTACTGAAAAAGGAGTTGAGTTTAATTTAAAATATTCGTTTAAAGGTCATAAACAAGATTGGTCTAGGTGGGGAAAACCTGGCCATGCACAAAGATTCCAGATAATGGAACCTTACAAGGAAACTACCAAAAAAAATAAAACAAAATGGTACAGGGTAGGTTATTTTTTCCCTGCAGACGTAAAGATTGAAAAGCATACAATATCTTTATTTGATTTTAAAAAATTATATGGCAAAGGTGAAAAAACTCACGATGCAGCACTCAATATAATTAATAATAGATTTAATTGGGTATTTAATTCACCAAATTACACCTCACATAAAAATGAGACAGGAGAGGAATATTTATACTTCGATACTTATTTTGTTAATCTTGATGATTATTTTTCACCATTAAAAGGTAAATGGGTAAATGTTTTAGTAAACGCAAAGTGGGCAGAAGATGGATTTTTACATTTGTGGATAGATGGAAAACTCAGATCAAGCTATTATGGTGATACTTTGGGCGGCGCTTCAAGTGTTAGATTTAAATTTGGACCTTATAGACACCATATGAATCAAGCAACTGATGCTGGTGTTGAAATACCTGATGTAAAAATTAAATATTCTAATGTTGGTAAAGCCGATAATTGTGATGATTTATGGAGTGGCTGTTCAGAAATTGTAAGTCAATTAAATGGAGAAACCCAGCTTAATGGAGTAAGGATGATTGCATTTTGTAAAACAGCTCCTCAATCAGATGGATCATCTTGTAAGAATTTGGGTTATCCTAACAATCCTAAGCCTTTTTAATTTAGCAACAGCTACAGCTTTTCTTATTAGCTTTTGGTTGATTGTCAGCTTTTACAGCTTCTAATTCTTTTTGTTCGTCTTCAATAGCTTTTTGTTTCTTTAAAATTTTATCTTCAAAGTAATCGTAAAGAGAAGCAAAGCCTAATTTAGAGGCTCTTTTTTCCTCATAATTTCTTCGTCCTTTAAGATTTTCAATTATTTTAACTATTTCTTGATTTGCATGTATCTTTTTTATTAAAAAAAACAAATAATTCAAGCTCTAATAATTGATAAATAATAAAAAGGCTTTTTTGTGCTAGGATAAAGAAATGAATATAAGTCAAAAAAAATTAGAAAAATCCAAAGGCAGATTAGAAATAAAAATAAAAGATCAAAATTTACAAAAACTTTATCAACAAGGATCTTTAAAGGCTTTGTTGCCAGATTTTCATGAACATTTAAAACAATTGATGCTTATCAATACTGCTGGTGGAATTACAAGTGGAGATGAATACAATTACGATATAGAGATTGATAAATCGAATCTTTGTATCTCAACCCAGGCTGCAGAAAAGATTTACAGTGGGTTCGGAGATCCAGCAAACTTAGAAATTAATTTAAATTTATTGAATAATTCAAGTTTATTTTGGTTACCTAAAGAATTAATTTTATTTAATAATTGTAATTTAAAAAGAAAAATTAATTTTAATTTATCAAAAGACTCAAATTTACTTCTTTGTGAAAATATTATTTTTGGACGTACTTCAATGAAGGAGGTATTTGAAAAAGGATATTTTTCAGATTTTTGGAATATTAATATTAATAATAAATTAATTCATACCGAAGCAATAAATACAAATTTATTTGAGAAGAAATATTTGAATAGTTTCTCGACATTAAATAACAATTCAGCAGTTGCGACAATTATTATTTTAGGAAATAAGTTTTTGAATAATGTTAATAATCTATCTGAAACTTTAACTAACAATCAAAATACAACTTCAAATTATTCCCATTGGGATAATAAATTGATCGTAAGACTTTTATCTAAAGATAGTTATAATCTTAAATTTGCAATTGATAAAATTTTGTCTTATTTTTTTGAAGGTTCAAAAATACCAAAAATATGGAATATATAAATGAAACTCACTCCTAGAGAAAAAGATAAACTTTTAATAAGTCTTGCAGCAATTGTTGCTAAAAATCGCTTGTCAAAAGGTATAAGATTAAATTATCCAGAAGCTATAGCCTTAATAACTGATTTCGTAGTAGAGGGAGCTAGAGAAGGTAAAAGTGTTGCAGAATTGATGGAGGCAGGAGCTCATGTTATTAAAAAAAAGGATTGTATGGAAGGCATTCCAGATATGATTAAGGAGGTTCAAGTAGAAGCTACTTTTCCTGATGGAACTAAATTAGTAACAGTGCACAAACCTATAAGATAATAAATATTATGAAGCCAGGCGAAGTAATTACAAAAAAAGAGGAAATTAACCTAAATAAAGACTCCAAAATCACTAAAATTAAAATTTCTAATTCTGGAGATAGACCTGTGCAAGTTGGAAGCCACTATCACTTTTTTGAAACAAATGAGTATTTAGTGTTTGATCGAAAATTAGCATATGGAAAAAGATTAAATATACCATCAGGAACTGCTGTTAGATTTGAACCAGGTCAATCTAAAGATGTTGAGCTTATGGAAATAAACGGATCAAAAAAAATATACGGGTTCAATAAGAAAGTTATGGGGAAATTATAATGGCTAAAATTTCTAGAGCAGCTTATGCAGATATGTATGGGCCAACCACAGGAGACAAAGTAAGGCTTGCAGATACCGAACTATTTATTGAGGTTGAAAACGATCTAACCACTTATGGTGAAGAGGTAAAGTTTGGTGGTGGAAAAGTAATAAGAGATGGCATGGGACAATCACAAATTAGTAGGAAAAAAGGAGCTGCTGATACTGTTATTACTAATGCTTTAATAGTTGATGTAAATGGAATTTATAAAGCTGATGTAGGTTTAAAGGATGGAAAAATATTTGAAATTGGTAAAGCTGGTAATCCAGATACTCAATCTAAAGTAAATATTATTATTGGTCCAGGAACAGAGATAATTGCTGGTGAAGGAAAAATTTTAACAGCAGGGGGTTTTGACAGTCATATTCATTATATATGTCCCCAACAAATTGATGATGCTTTACACTCAGGTATTACAACTATGTTGGGAGGAGGAACTGGACCAGCTCATGGTACACTTGCTACAACTTGTACACCTGGACCATGGCACATACAGAGAATGATTCAATCTGCTGATGGTTTTTCTATGAATTTGGCTTTTGCTGGTAAAGGAAATTCTTCATTACCAGAAGGTCTTGAAGAACAAATTCTAGCAGGAGCTTCAGCTTTAAAATTACATGAGGATTGGGGAACCACTCCTGGAGCAATTGATAATTGCTTGAATATTGCTGATAAAAATGATGTTCAAGTAATGATTCACACAGACACTTTAAATGAAAGTGGGTTTGTAGAAAATACTATCAAAGCAATTAACAAAAGAACTATACATGCTTTTCATACAGAGGGTGCTGGTGGCGGACACGCGCCAGATATAATCAAAGTTTGTGGAGAAGAGTATGTCATTCCTTCTTCAACAAATCCAACCAGACCATATACCATCAATACGATAGAGGAACATTTGGATATGCTAATGGTGTGTCACCATCTCGATAAATCTATTCCAGAGGATGTTGCATTTGCTGAAAGTAGAATAAGAAGAGAAACAATAGCTGCAGAAGATATTCTCCATGACATGGGAGCCTTTTCAATTATTGCATCAGATAGTCAAGCAATGGGTAGAGTTGGAGAAGTTATAATTAGAACTTGGCAAACTGCACACAAAATGAAAGTTCAAAGAGGTAGTTTACCTGAGGAAAAAGGAGACAATGATAATTTTAGAGTTAAAAGATATTTAGCAAAATACACAATTAATCCTGCAATTGCACATGGGATTTCAAAACATATTGGTAGTATTGAAAAAAATAAACGTGCAGATTTAGTTTTATGGGACCCAGCATTCTTTGGTGCCAAGCCAGAAATGATATTGATAGGAGGTAGTATAGCTTGTGCTCAAATGGGAGACCCGAATGCATCAATTCCAACTCCTCAACCAGTATACACTAGACCTATGTTTTCATCATTTGGGACTTCGTTAGAAAAATCTTCAGTAATTTTCACAAGCAAACTAGCTCTTGAACAGAATTCATTAAAAGATGCAAGTATAAGAAAAGACTTGTTACCTGTAGAAAATACAAGATTTATTTCTAAAAAAGATATGATTTTAAATAATAAGTGTCCAAAGATTGAGGTTAATCCCGAGACTTATGAAGTAAAAGCTGATGGTGAAATAATT
Source organism: uncultured Pelagibacteraceae bacterium (assembly GCA_902623415.1). GTDB lineage: Bacteria > Pseudomonadota > Alphaproteobacteria > Pelagibacterales > Pelagibacteraceae > Pelagibacter. Next base: position 16,122 of record CACNTU010000010.1, on the reverse strand, counting down.
ACTTGTGAACCAGCCAAAGAACTTCCTTTGGCACAAAGATATTTTATGTTTTAGCTTATGGATAATTGTTTTTTAATAGTTAATAAAATACCCAAAAATAAAGCAAAAGATCACATATCTTTATCTTATGATGAGAGATTTTTAAGAAGAAAAAAACTTGTTTCAGATAATGGTTTTGAATTTTTAGTCAATTTACCAGAGACAAAATCACTTTCAGAAAATCAAGCATTTAGACTTCAAAGTGGAAATTTGATTTTAATCAAAAACAAAAAAGAAAATTTATTAGAAATAAAAGGTAAAAATTTAATGCAACTTATATGGCATATTGGAAATAGACATTTGCCTTGCCAAATAGAAAAAGATAGAATTTTTATTCAGTATGATGAAGTAATAAAAAAAATGATATTAAAATTAGGAGGAAAGGTTAAGAAAGTTTTAAGACCTTTTAAACCAGAGGGAGGAGCATATGGAATTGGTAGAACCCATAGCCATAAACACTAAAATAAAAGGTAAAAAAGATTTAAAAGAATCGTTACAAATTCTTCAAACTTGGTTTTCACCATCATTTCCTGTTGGAAGTTTTTCGTATTCTCATGGTTTAGAGGCAATGATTAATGATAATTTTATTAAGTCAAAAGAGGATATTCTAGATTATTTAAAATGTATCTTAAAATATGGAACAGGTAAAAATGATATAATTTTAATGAAGTATACCTATCAGGGAGAAGAGTTAAATGAACTGGCCTTATCTCTTTGTCCATCCAAAGAAAGAAAAATAGAGTCTATTGAAATGGGTAATGCATTTAGAAAAGTTTTAGCTGATAGTTGGGATTTTATAATTCAGGAAAATACTGCATATCCAATTGCAGTTGCTAAAGCTGCTAAACACTTTGGTATACCTTTAAACTTAACGATAGTATCTTATCTACAATCCGTTGTATCAAACTTAATAAATGTTTGTATTAAACATATACCAATTGGACAAAAAATTGGTCAAGACTGTATAATTAGGACTTATGATTTAATTAGAGAAATAGAAAAAGAAAGTGAAAATTTAAATTTAGAAGACTTAGGTGGAATTTGTTTTAATAGTGATATCTACAGTATTAAGCATGAAAATTTAAAAACACGAATTTATAAGACATGAAAAATATAAATGGACCATTAAAAGTTGGAATAGGTGGACCTGTTGGTGCAGGAAAGACAAGTTTAACAGCTGAATTGTGTAAATTTTTATCAAAGAAAATTTCTATGGCTGTAATATCAAACGATATTTATACTAAAGAAGATGCAGAATTTTTGATGAAAGTCCAAGCCTTACCTTTAGAGAGAATTAAAGGAGTTGAAACAGGAGGGTGTCCACATACTGCAATACGTGAAGATGCTTCAATTAACATGCTTGCTGTAGAAAATATGAAAAAAAAATTTCCTGATCTTGATTTAATTTTAATCGAATCTGGTGGGGATAATTTAGCAGCAACTTTTAGTCCAGAATTAGTCGATCTCTCAATTTATGTTATTGATGTTGGAATGGGTGGAGATATTCCAAGAAAAGGTGGTCCTGCTATTCAAAAGTCAGACTTATTAATTATTAATAAGACAGATTTAGCTCCTCATGTAGAGGTTAATCTTGAAACCATGAAAGAAGACGTAAAAAAGGCCCGAAATGGATTACCTTATGTTTTTTGTCAGATGAAAAAACAAATTGGTGTCGAAGATGTTGCTAAATTCTTATTTTCATCAGGTGGACTATAGAGTTTTTTTATTATGCTCTAATCGTTGGTAAACAATAGAAATCAGCTGTATCAATTTTAGAAGAATACTGTCTTCGCATATTCCACTTCTTATGAACACCGGCACTTGCAACGCTCAAAGTCGATCTTCCGTATCGATGATTAGTATTATCAATTGATCGCATTAAGCTATTTATTTTTTCATCCTTTTCAGATGTAAATAAATTTGTTTTATCACTAGCATTCGATAATCCTGTTAGCATCACACCTGCTTTTTGATAACGGTAACCATTTTTAAAAATACTCTCAAGTATTGAAACTGCTGTCTTAACTGTTTCAATACTGTTGTTTGTTGCAATTGGAAAATCAACTGTCTTTGCATTTGAATAATATCCAAAGTTTCTTTGGAAAGGACTAGTTCTAACAAACACTGTAATTGCTTTTGCAACTAAAGACTCTGATCTAATCTTTTCAGATGCATTTAAACAATAATTAGCAACTGCTTCTTTTAACTCTTGAAACGTTTCAATTCTTTTTCCAAATGACCTTGAAACAACACAGCTTTTTCTTTTGGTGGTAGTTGTCTCTAAACCTATACAAGAAACTCCTCTCAGCTCCATTGCAGTTCTCGAACTTAGAACGTTTGAAGATTTTTTGATCCAAGTGTTGGATTTGTTTTTTAATTGTTTAGCATTATAAATTCCATGCTTTTGATAAAATTTGGTTAATTGTCTTCCAACACCCCAGACATCATTAATTTCAACTTTTTCTAAAATAGGATCTAAGTTTTCAATGCCAATTAAACTTGTGATCCCTGATTGTTTTTTCTTTGCAATGTGATTTGCAACTTTACTTAAAGTTTTTGTATTAGCTATTCCAATACTTGTTGGAATACCTGTCCATTGTAAAACTGTTTCTCTAATTTCTTTTCCAACTTTCTCTACTTCACTATCAGGAAAGTTTGATAAATCCAAAAAAGCTTCATCAATGGAGTAAACTTCTATTTCTGAATTAAATCTTTTAAGAGTTCGCATCACTCTTCTTGATAAATCTCCATATAAAGAATAGTTTGACGAGAAAACTTCAACTTTATTTTTAAGAATAATATCTTTTGCTTTAAAGTAGGGCTCACCCATTTTAATTCCTAAAGCTTTTGCTTCATTTGATCTTGAGATAATACAACCATCATTGTTAGACAAAACTACAACAGGTTTTCTTCTTATTTTTGGATTAAATAATCTTTCACATGATACATAAAAAGAATTACAATCAATTAATGCTATTTTTTTAGTACGTTGAATGGATGACATAAGTAACAACCCCCCAAATAAAAATATCTTGTTCTTCGTTAATTAAAATTCTGTCAGAAAACTCTTTAGATCCAGAAGTTAAAAATTTTTTATCTCTTTCTTGAACTAAAGTTTTAACCACAAGCTCATCATGAACATTAGCAATCACTGTTGAAAAATTTTTTGGTTTTAAACTTTTATCAACCACCAATAAGTCACCATCATTAATCCCAACATCGACCATCGATTTACCTTGAACTCTAATGATGAAAGTTGCTGGAACATTTCTTATTAAATGCATGTTTAGATCAATATCTTCTTCGATATAATCAGTAGCAGGGGAAGGAAAGCCAGCTCCTGCTTTATGTAGATAATAAGGGATTGTTAGTTTCATGTTCTTGTTTTGTTCTACTTTATAGACTATTTACACAATACACTCAAGAGGTTGTATTTTGAGTCCGTAATTGAATCAAAAGTGAATCAAAACGTGAACATCGAAAACAACATTTGGTGGACATGTGGATAACTTTTACAATAAGTAGTCTTAAAGTGATTTAAAAAGAAAAATTATGATTTGTATTAAAGCCGATATTCCAGAAGAGTTAATCGAAATAGATGATGAATTAAAAGCAATTTATCACAGCAAAGATACTGTTTGTTTTTTCATATTAAAAACAAGAGAATTAAGAAATAAGTTTATAGAAGAAACCAAGGGAATGAACAAAAGTGAAAGAGAAAAAGTTTACGAGGAATATAATAAATAAATTATGAATATTTTAGACTTTGTGATGGTTGGTTCTGATGATCATGAAAAATCAGGTGATTTTTATGATGCTGTCTTTGAACCTTTGAAATTAATAAGAGTTTTGAAAACACAAAAATATCTTGGTTACGCTCATTCAAGTGATCCAGAAAAAGTTCAATTTTATGTAACACACCCTGTAAATGGAAAAGATGCAACGTTTGGTAATGGAACCCAAATAACTTTATTAGCAGACAACAAAGAAGCAGTAGAAAAGTTTTATGAGATTGCAATTTCCAAAGGAGCAACAGATGAGGGGGTTCCAGGAGTTAGAAAAGATGGAAATTATTACGGATATATTCGTGATTTAGATGGAAATAAGATTGCAGCTAAAAGTATTTTAAAATAAAAAAGGAGATATATGAAATTAAATTGTCATTGTGGAGCGGTTGAAGCAGAAATTAATGCTACAGTTAATGAATTAGCAAAAATTGTAAGATGCAATTGTTCTATTTGTAAAAGAAAAAATGCAACAATGGGAATGGTTAAAAATGAAGATTTTAAAGTTACTAAAGGAGAAGATAAATTAAAACTTTATCAGTACCATACTAAAGTTGCTAATCATTACTTTTGTACTGAATGTGGAATTTATACTCATCACAATCCAAGAAGTGCACCCGCTATGACTGGATTTAATATGGGATGCGTAGACGAGGTTAAAGTAGAGGATTTAAAGGAAGTAGCTTTCTTTGATGGTCTTAACCATCCAATGGATCAAGAAAAATAAAAGTTCAATGAAATTATCTGAAGAGTGTTTTAAGAAAGTTAAAAAAGATTGTTTTAAATTTATTAAATCACAAGAAACTTCAACTGAAAAGTTTGGTAATAAAGAAGGGATGATTAAGAATTTTTTAATCCCAATATGTTTTTGGATTGCAAAAAAAGCTGATAATAAAAAACCTTATTTTGTTGGATTAGCTGGAGGACAAGGAACAGGCAAAACAACAATAAGTTCAATAATAAAGATAATATTAGAAAAGTACTTTAAATTAAAGGTATTCAAGATTTCTATTGATGACTTTTATAAAACTAGAAAAGAAAGAATTGCTTTATCAAAAAAAGTACATCCAATGTTACTTACTAGGGGAGTTCCTGGAACTCATGATATAAATATGATGCTGGATTTCTTTAAAAAATCTAAATCAAGAAAATTTAAAAATATGAAGTTACCAAATTTTAATAAGGCAATTGATGACAGATTTCCTAAAAACAAATGGAACACAATTAATAAAAGACCAGATGTAATTATTTTTGAAGGATGGTGTGTTGGGGCAAAAGCAGAGGCTAACAAGACATTAAAAAAATCTATTAATTCTATGGAAAAGGCCAATGATCATAAACTGGTTTGGAGAAAATATGTTAATCAACAATTAAAGACTAGATATAAAAAGCTATATTCTCAGTTAAATTGTATGATTTACTTAAAAGCAAAAAACTTTAGTTTATTACAAAAGTGGAGATTAAAGCAGGAACACAAACTATGGTTAAAAACAAAGAAAAAAGGTGGTCATAAAATAATGAGTAAAGGGGATGTAATTAATTTTATGCAAACTTACCAAAGAATAACTCAGAATATGTTTAAAAATATGCCCAAATACGCTTCTATAATTTTAAATTTAAACAGTAACCATCAAATTAAAACTGCTGTATATAAATCGAAATGAAAAAAATATTTATAATAATAATCGCATCAATATTTTATTTTAGTAACGCTTTAGCAGTTACGCTTCTTGATGCGTTAAATCAAACTTATAAAAATAATATTCAATTAAATGCTGAGAGAGAAATTATTAAAGCATCAGAGGAAGATGTGAATATTGCAAAAGCTGATTACAAACCATCTTTAACATTAAGTGGAACAAAAAGTATTGAAGACACAAATAAACTTACTAATCAAAGCGGAGGAGATGCAAGTATAACCGATGTAGACCCATTCACCACTTCAATTAAATTAGAGCAAACATTGTTAGATTTTGGTAGAGGCTTAACTCTTGAAAAAAATATAACTGCTTTAGATTTAGCAAAAGCTCAATTAGTTAAAAAAGAACAAGATATTTTACATAAAGCAATCGATGCTTTTACAAATTTAATTTTAGCTAGAGAAACTTTAGATATAAACGAAAAAAATTTAAATCTTTTAATTAGACAAGTTGAAAATGATCAAATTAGAAGAGACAGAGGTCAAATTACAAATACTGACTTAGCACAATCCGAGTCTTCACTTGCAGGTGCTCAAGCTCAATTTGCAAAATCAAAAAGTGATTTATTAATTAGTAAACTTAATTACGAAAATATTATTGGTAAAATCAGCGATCCAAACCAATTACAGAAAAACTCAACAGCAATAGTCAATATTCCAAAATCTTTAAACGAGGCAATTAGTATTTCAAAACAAAATAATCCGGATATTCAAATAGCAAAATTTGATTTAGCTAAAGCTGAAAAAGAATTAGCAATTTCAGAGTCAGACTTAAAACCAACTGCTTCTTTATCTTTAGAAAGATCTTATACAGATGATCTAAGTTCTACATATGATGAAAGAGAAAAAGATGTATTAAAGGCAACAGTTAATTGGCCTTTTTATTCAGGTGGAAAAAAAAGATCAACTATTTCTAAAAATTCAAATTTAACTACTAGAAAAAGACTATTGTTAGATGATGCTGTAAGAACAAATGAAACAAATGTAGCAAGTGCATGGTCTAGCCTAGAGTCTTCAGAAAGTTTTTTAAATTCAGTTAAAGTTCAAGTAAGTGCAGCTGAAATAGCTAATGAAGGAATTGCAGCAGAGTACGAAAGAGGATCAAGAACAACTCTTGATGTTATTCAATCAAATGCTTTATTACTCTCAGCTCAGATTTCTTTAGCAAGTTCTGAGAAAAATTATCTAATGGCCCAATACAATTTGCTCAAAGCCGTGGGTTTACTCAACAGCCAATATCTAAAACTTAAGTAATTATTTGATTTTTAGTAACAAAAAATAAATATATTGCTAATGAGAACAAAATGTGTACATTTATTCCATGATTCGAGTGTTAAAAAATTTAAAAAAAGAGGCAAAAAATGACGAAAAATAACCTAAAAGTAGTTAAATCTACCAAAGATCAAGAAATGGATGTTAAAGAAAAGAACAAAGCGTTGGACGCTGCAATAGCTCAAATTACAGATAATTTTGGAAAAGGCTCTGTAATGAAGCTTGGAGAAAAAAGAGCTATGGATATTGAATCTGTTTCAACAGGTTCTTTAAGCCTTGATTTAGCTTTAGGTATAGGTGGATTACCAAAAGGAAGAATTATTGAAGTTTATGGACCAGAGTCGTCTGGTAAAACAACATTAGCATTACAAGTTGTTGCTGAAGCTCAAAAAGCTGGAGGCATTTGTGCATTTGTTGATGCAGAGCATGCATTAGATCCAGTTTATGCAAAAAAATTAGGAGTAAATACAGAAGAACTTTTAATTTCACAGCCAGATACTGGTGAACAAGCATTAGAAATCGCTGATACACTAGTAAAATCAGGCTCTATTTCAGTAATCGTTATCGACTCTGTTGCAGCTTTAACTCCAAAAGCTGAAATCGAAGGTGAAATGGGAGATCATCATGTTGGTCTTCAATCAAGATTAATGAGTCAGGCATTAAGAAAATTAACTGGTTCAATCTCAAACACAAACACAATGATGATTTTCATCAACCAAATCAGAATGAAAATTGGAGTTATGTTTGGAAGCCCAGAAACAACATCGGGTGGTAATGCACTTAAGTTTTACTCATCTGTAAGAATGGATATTAGAAGAATTGGTGCCATCAAAGATAAAGATGAAATTATTGGTAACTCTACAAGAGTGAAAGTAGTTAAGAATAAAGTTGCACCACCATTTAAAGTTGTTGAGTTTGACTTGATGTACGGAAGAGGAATTAGCAAGATGGGCGAATTAGTCGATCTTGGTTCTAAAGCAGATATAATTGAAAAATCAGGTGCATGGTATGCTTATAAGGGTGAGAAAATTGGTCAAGGTAGAGAAAATGCTAAGACTTATTTAGCTCAAAATCCTAAAGTTGCTGCAGAAATTGAAATGGCAATTAGAGAAAAAGCAGGTGTGATTTCTAAGAAAATAGAAGGAAATCCAATTGATCCTGAAAAATTGGAAAAAGAAAAGAAAGTAGCTGAAAAAGAAGAAGCTGATAAAGCAGAAGCTACTCCTCCATCTAAAAAGAATTAATAGGTCATCTTTATTAATAAAAGGCGCTTAATTTAAGCGCCTTTTTTCCCTTCGATAACTAGACATAGAATAAAAAAGCTGTATTTTAAAAATATGGCAGACAAAACACTCAATGAAATAAGAAATACTTTCTTAAAGTATTTTGAAAAGAATGATCATAAGATTGTGGAATCCAGTAATTTAGTACCCAATAATGACCCTACATTGATGTTCGCCAATTCTGGGATGGTTCAGTTTAAAAACGTTTTTACAGGATTAGAAAAACGAGATTACGTTAGAGCCACAACTTCACAAAAATGTGTAAGAGCAGGTGGTAAACATAATGATTTAGAAAATGTTGGTTACACACCAAGGCACCACACTTTCTTTGAGATGTTAGGAAATTTTTCTTTTGGTGATTATTTTAAAGAGCAAGCAATTCATTATGCATGGGATTTAATAACCAAAGATTTTGGAATAGATAAAAACAGGCTGTACGTAACAGTATTCCACGAGGATGATGAGGCCTTCAGTTTTTGGAAGAAAATAGCGGGTTTTAGTGATGATAGGATTATAAGGATAGCAACTTCTGATAATTTTTGGTCAATGGGTGATACAGGTCCATGTGGCCCTTGCTCAGAAATCTTTTTTGACCACGGAGATCATTTACCAGGAGGTTTACCTGGAACTAAAGATGAGGATGGAGATAGATTTATAGAAATTTGGAACTTGGTCTTTATGCAATTTGAACAAGTTACTAAAGATAAAAGAATTAATCTTCCAAAACCGTCAGTTGATACTGGAATGGGATTAGAGAGAATTGCAGCTTTATTGCAAGGTTCACATGATAACTATGAAACAGATCATTTTAAAAAAATAATTGGATCTGCATCTGAAATTACAAAAGTTAAATCAGATAAATCTAATCTAGCTAGTTTTAGAGTAATAGCTGATCATTTAAGAGCAAGTTCATTTTTAATTGCTGAGGGAGTTTTACCTTCAAATGAAGGAAGAGGATACGTTCTTAGAAGAATTATGAGAAGAGGAATGAGACATTCTCATTTATTAGGATCTAAGGAACCAGTTTTTTATAATTTGTTCGACACTCTTAAAAATGAAATGTCTGGAAATTATCCAGAATTAGTTAGAGCAGAGTCTTTAATTAAAGAAACTTTAAAAATGGAGGAAGAAAAATTCTTAGTTCTACTGGATAGAGGAATAAAAATTTTAAATGATGAAATATCTAAAATAGATAAAGTATTACCAGGTGAAGTAGCTTTTAAATTATATGATACTTATGGTTTCCCATTAGATCTTACTGAAGATATTTTAAGAAATAAATCTATGGCAATTGATACTGAAAAGTTTCAATCTTTGATGAAGGAAAGTAGAGAACTTGCTAAGAAAAATTGGAAAGGTTCCGGTGATGCAGCGATTGAAGATATCTGGTTTGGAATAAAAGATAAAATTGAGCCAACTGAATTTTTAGGATACGAAACTAATCAAGCTGAAGGTGTTATATTATCTCTTTTAAAAGATAACAAAGAAGTAGATCAGTTAAAAGAAAATGATGAAGGGATGATTATAGTAAATCAAACCCCTTTTTATGGAGAGTCTGGTGGACAAGTTGGTGATACTGGTGAAATAGTATCAAATGATTTTAAATTTGAAGTAACTGATGTTCAAAAAAAACTGGGAGATTTATTTGTCCATTATGGAAAGGTTAAGAGTGGATCTATAAAACTACAGGAAAGTATAGAATTAAAAATTGATGTGGAAAGAAGAGATAATACCCGCGCTTATCACTCAGCAACCCATCTGCTACATGAATCTTTACGAAGAGTTCTAGGTACCCATGTAACTCAAAAGGGATCTTTGGTAGAGCCAAGTAGATTAAGATTTGATTTCAGTCACATGAAACCTATTTTGAACGAGGAAATTGATAAAATAGAAGAGTTTGTAAACACAATGGTTTCAAAAAAATCTGATGTAAAAACTAGACTAATGACACCTGATGAGGCAGTTGAAAATGGTGCTTTAGCATTATTTGGTGAAAAATACGGTGATGAAGTAAGGGTTCTTTCAATGGGTGACGAGGATGGAAAGTATTTTTCAACAGAGTTATGCGGTGGAACACACGTCAAAAACACTGGAGATATAGGTAAATTTAAGATTGTCAGTCAGTCCTCAATTGCTGCAGGGGTTAGAAGAATTGAGGCTTTAAGAGATAAACAATTAGAGGAGTATTTAAAAAATAAAGAAAAGTTATCAAACCTGTCTGCAGAAAAAGATGAAGAAACAATTAAAGAATTAAGTCAGCAAATTATTAAATTGGGAGGAAAACCAAGTTTAGAAGAAACTGACCAGAAAACTTTAATAAAAAATTTAACTAAGCAATTAGAGACTATCTCAGTAAATGCAATTTTAGAGGACAAATCAAAAAATATTATTAAAGACGAAGAAATAAATGGAGTTAAGTTAAGACTCCAAAAAATAGATGGATTACCTCCAAAAGAATTAAGAAAACTTGTAGATAAAGGTAAAAAAGATTTAGGCGAAGGTATTGTGGTTGTGTTTGCAAATAAAGATGACAAGGTTGGATTAGCTGTTGGGATAACTGATAATTTAACCAACAAGTTTGATGCAGTTCAGTTTGTTAAAGTTGGATCTGAAATAATTGGTGGAAAAGGTGGTGGAGGTAGAAAAGACTTTGCTCAAGCTGGTGGCCAAGATCAATCAAAAATTGAAGAAGCTTTTAAAAAGCTTAAGAGTTTAGTTTAATTTCTTTTTTAAATTACCATCAATTTCATCTAAAAATTGATTTGTAGTTAAGAATTTACTATTTGGACCAACAAGAATTGCCAAATCTTTTGTCATTGATCCACTTTCTACACACTCGATGCAAACTTTTTCTAAAGTTTGTGCAAATTTGATTAGTTCTTCATTACCATCTAATTTACCTCTGTGAGCTAATCCTCTAGTCCAAGCAAAAATTGATGCGATTGGGTTTGTTGAAGTTTCTTTTCCTTGTTGATGCATTCTATAATGTCTAGTTACTGTTCCGTGAGCAGCCTCTGCTTCCATTACTTTTCCATCTGGAGTTAATAATGTACTTGTCATTAATCCTAAAGATCCATAACCTTGTGCCATAGTATCTGATTGCACATCTCCATCATAATTTTTGCAAGCCCAAATATATTTTCCACTCCATTTCATTGCACATGCAACCATGTCATCAATTAATCTATGTTCGTAAGTTAAATTATTTTTTTCAAATTCGCTTTTATATTCTTTGTCGAAAATTTCTTGGAAAATATCTTTAAATCTTCCATCATATTGTTTTAGAATTGTATTTTTAGTAGACATATAAACAGGCCATTTTTTAATTAACCCATAACTGAAACAAGATCTTGCAAAATCTTCAATAGACTTATCTAAATTGTACATTGATAAAGCCACACCTGGACCTGTAAAATTAAATACTTCATATTTAATTTCATCTTTTCCATCTTCAGATGTCCACTTCACTTCCATTTTTCCTTTTCCAGGAACTTTAAAATCAGTTGCTCTATATTGATCACCAAATGCATGTCTTCCAATAATCACCGGGTCAGTCCAAGAGGGAACAAGTTTTGGAATATTTTTACAAATAATTGGTTCTCTAAATACTGTTCCGCCAATAATATTTCTTATGGTTCCGTTTGGAGATCTCCACATTTTTTTTAAATCAAATTCTTCTACTCTCGCTTCATCAGGGGTAATTGTTGCACACTTAATTCCAACACCAATTTTTTTGATTGCATTCGCAGAGTCTATTGTGATTTGATCATCAGTATTATCTCTACTTTTCATGCCTAAATCGTAATATTCAATACCAAGATCTAAATATGGGAGGATTAATTTATTTTTGATGAACTCCCATATAATACGAGTCATTTCATCGCCATCCAGCTCTACAACTGGGTTTTTTACCTTGATTTTGCTCATTAAATAAAAATTATCTTATTAATTGAATTTGATCGTTTTATATACATATTAATCGAAAATTAGCAAATAGAAGAATATGTTTAGTAAGATATTTCCAAAGATTCACACTGAAGGTTACAAGTTTATAGTTATAGCTGTATTCATAACCATCATTTTTTTACTTATTAATAATTTTTTAGGATTAATAGGAATTTTACTAAGTGTCTGGGTTTATTATTTTTTTAGAGATCCAGAGAGAACAATTATAGGAGACGATAGTTATCTTGTAAGTCCTGCTGATGGAGAGGTAATTAAAGTTGAAGAGGTGGACGGTCCTAAAGAACTTGGACTAGAAAATAAAAAATTTAAAAAAATAAGTATTTTTATGAACGTCTTTGATTGTCATGTAAACAGAACACCGTGCTCAGGTATTGTTGAAGATATTTTATATAAACCAGGAAAGTTTTTAAATGCATCTTTAGATAAAGCAAGCGAAGACAACGAGAGAAATTATTATAAAATAAAAGATAAACATGGAAATGATATTGTGGTCGTTCAAATTGCAGGATTAGTTGCAAGAAGAATAGTTTGTGAAACAAATAAAAATCAGGAATTAAATCAAGGTGATAGAATTGGGATGATTAGATTTGGTAGTAGAGCAGACGTTTATTATGAAAATTACGAACCACTAGTTAAAGTTGGTCAAACAGCAATTTCAGGAGAAACACTGCTGGCTAAAAATTAATTTATGGAACAGCCAAAAAACAATTTAAAAATTGTTACAGATAAAAAAACAAACGCAAGAGTGATTTTACCTAACATGCTAACTCTTATTGGAGTTTGTATAGGATTGTCATCAATCAGATTTGCATTGGATGGAAAATTTGAATTTGCAATTATAGCAATTATGTTCGCTGCTCTTATTGATGGACTAGATGGAAGAATAGCAAGATTAATTAAAGGGACATCAAAAGTTGGTAAAGAGTTAGATTCTTTAACAGATATGATAAGTTTTGGAGTAGCCCCAGCATTTATTATGTATTTCTGGAAACTAAATACATTAGGAAGATTTGGATGGTTGTTATGTTTAATATATGTAATTTGTGTTGCATTACGATTGGCTCGTTTCAACGTAAATACAGGTCAAGCACCTTCTTGGAGAGATAATTTTTTTGAAGGAGTTCCATCTCCAGCAGGAGGTATCTTAGTTCTAACTCCATTAATTTTTAGTCTTACAAGCTTCGATTTTATAAATATAAATTATAATATTGTTGTTCCGGTTTTTTTTATTGCAACATCTCTTTTACTGATTAGTAAATTTCCAAGTTATTCTTTTAAAAAAATAGTAATTCAAAGAAAAGCAACCATTTTTCTTTTATTTGGAATAGTTTTATTTTTTGGATTACTTCTAATATATCCATTTAATGTTATATCAATAAGTGCAATAATATATTTAGGCATGCTTCCAATTAGTTTTTTTCATTATCAAAAATTAAAAAAACAAAACGAAGATCAGAATTATAAAGATGAAGATGATGATCTCGAAGATATTTTGTAATGAAAAAAAATGTCATTGTATCATTAGCTGATTCAAATTATTTTCCTTTATTAAATGAGTTAATAGACTCTATAAAAAGATTTCAAGAGAGCTCTGAAGTTGCAATATGTATTTTGGATGCTGGTTTATCAGAGGATCAAAAAACAGAATTATCATTAAAAGTAGATGAAATTAAATCAGCAGAATGGGATATTAAAGTTCCAGATAATAAAATTAAAGGACGCGAATGGTTAAAGAGCCAAGTATCTAGGGCTTTTTTACCCAAATATTTTCCAAGCTATGAAAAATATTTATGGATTGATTGTGATGCTTGGGTCAATGATTGGCAATCAATTGAGCTTTATTTTAAAGCGTGTGAAAATGGTAAGTTAGGAATTACACAAACTATCGGACCAGGTTATAAGATTACTTCTAGAGTAAATTGGGTTTTTGGAAAACTAGCAATTATTAAATCTCAAAATTTTAAACACGCAATAAAATCCAATATTAGTTTAGAAAAAGCTAGAAAGTTAGCCTTTGCTCCTCACATCAATATTGGTGTTTTTTCTTTAGAAAAAAATTCAATGTGTTGGAATTCATGGCAGGAAAACTTAAAGCAAACACTTAAAGGTGGAGAAATATTTGGCTCTGAACAATTAGCGATGAATATGTCTGTGTATGTTGATAACGTAGAAACTGAATTCCTTCCATTAAACTGTAATTGGATCACTAGTAATCTTTTGCCAAAGTTTGATGAGGATAAAGATACATGGGTAGAGCCTTATTTACCTAATTATAAAATTGGAATTATGCATTTAGCTGCTGGTATTTGGAAAGATAACGAAGATATGAGACTTAACAAGAGTATTAAGATAGATATTCAAACTCTTACAGGTAAAATTTTAAATAAAAGTTTAAGATTTAATAATTAATTGAAAAAAAATAAAATATCCAAGAACTGGGTTAATAAGCAGCGTAGGGATATCTATGTAAGACAATCTAAAGTCGATGGGTATCGCGCCAGATCAGCTTACAAATTAATTGAAATTGATGAAAAATTTAAAATTTTTAAAGGTGGATTGTCAGTAATTGATATTGGTGCAGCTCCAGGAAGCTGGTCACAATATGCCCTTAAATCAGCTAAAAGTGGAAAATTGATATCTATAGATTTAAAAAAAATGGAACCCATCGGTAATAGCGTTCAAATACAAGGAGATTTTACTGAAGAAAAAACTCAAGAAGAAATTAAAAAGAATATAAATGGTAAAGTTGATGTTGTAATGTCTGATATGGCTGTAGATACAACTGGTATTAAAAATATTGATTCAATTCAAACAGGTGAACTTTGTAAAGAAGCTATGTTTTTTGCAAAAGATTTAATGAAAGAAAATGGATATTTTATTTCAAAAATTTTTATGGGAGGAACATTTAACGAAATCGTCGCAGAGGGAAAAAAATATTTTAAAGAAGTTAAGGTTTTTAAACCAAAATCTAGCAGAAAAGATTCAAAAGAAAGTTTTATAATTTGTAGAAAAATCCGATAGAGACTTTTAATTTAAAAGGAATCATATATAAAAGATTATGGTTCTCATAAAAGAAGCACTTACCTTTGATGATGTTACATTAGCTCCAAAGTATTCAGAAATATTACCTTCTGATGCAGACACCAGTGTGTCTTTAACAAAGCATTTGAAACTTAAAATTCCACTTTTATCATCTGCAATGGATACTGTCACAGAGAGCAGAATGGCGATAGCTATAGCTAAAGCTGGGGGTATTGGAGTAATTCACAGAAACCTTGATATAAAAAAACAAGTATCAGAGATAAAAAAAGTAAAAAAACAAAAACTAATTGTTGGAGCAGCTGTAGGTGCAGCACTGAATGAATTTATCAGAGCTAAAGAAATAATTAAAGAAGGTGTAGATTTAATCGTAGTAGATACAGCACATGGCCATACAAAGAAAGTTGCCGAAATAATCAAATATATAAAAAAAATAAAAACTAACAAAATTGCATTATGTGCGGGAAATATTGCGACACCTGAAGCTGCAAAATTCCTAATAAAATTAGGAGTAGATATAATTAAAATTGGTATAGGGCCAGGCTCTATTTGTACAACAAGACTGGTTGCTGGAATAGGAGTTCCTCAGTTAAGCGCAATTTTAGCTGTAAGAAATGGTTTAAAGAATAAAAATGTTAAAATAATTTCAGATGGGGGAATAAAATATTCTGGTGATTTAGCAAAAGCTTTTGCTGCAGGAGCAGATGCTGTAATGATCGGTTCGTTATTTGCAGGTACAAACGAAACTCCAGGGAAATTAATTAAAAAAAATGGACAGCTTTTTAAAAGTTTTAGAGGCATGGGGTCCGTGGGAGCTATGAACAAAGGCTCAGCTGATAGATACTTTCAAAAAAAACAAAAAGACTCCTCAAAATATGTGCCTGAAGGTGTTGAAGGTTTTGTTAAATATAAAGGAGATGTTGGGAGTATTATTTATAAATTAATTGGTGGATTGAAATCTTCCATGGGTTATCTGGGATCAAAAACAATCATTAAATTAAGAAATAAACCACAATTTGTGAAAATTACAAAAGCTGGA
>CACNTU010000009.1 GCA_902623415.1 uncultured Pelagibacteraceae bacterium | reverse complement strand
TCAACTAAAAGTAGAATAAAAAAAAAAAATTTTTTTTATAATTAAAAAAAACATTACTAAATAAGAAAAAAAAACAATTTCAACTTTTAGTTGAACAACGTTTTTTTAGTTATCATTTGAGAATTATTCTACTTATAGTTTCGTTTTAAAAAAAATAGTTAACTAAATAAAAAGAGGAAGAGAAGATATGAAAAAACTAATGATCGCTTTAATTACTTTAGCGTTCACATCTACTTCATCAATTGCAGGACCTAAGATCGAGGTATTGCACTGGTGGACGTCTGGTGGTGAAGCTGCTGCACTTAAAGTTTTAAAAGATGATTTCGCTGCAAACGGTGGTGAATGGATGGACATGCCTGTAACAGGTGGTGGTGGAGACGCTGCTAACGTTGCATTAAAAGCAAGAATCGTTGCTGGAGATCCTCCATCTGCATCTCAAATTAAAGGACCTACAATTCAAGAGTATGACCAAGAAGGTGTTGTAGCTCCATATAACATTGATGAAGTTGCTAAAGCAGAAGGTTGGGACAATTTATTAGACCCAATGATTGCAGCAATTCACAAGTGTGAAAATAATAGCGGACCTTATTGTGCTGCCCCAGTAAACATTCACAGAATTGACTGGATGTGGGCAAACAAAGCTGTATTTGATGCAAACGGTATTTCAGTTCCAACTACTTGGGATGAGTTAAATGCTGCTGCTGAAAAATTACAAGCTGCTGGCATAATTCCATTTGCACATGGTGGTCAAGCTTGGCAAGATGCTACAGTATTTGAAGCAGTTGCTATGGGTATTGGAGGAAATAACTATTACAAAAATTGTTATGTAGATCTTAAAGAAAGCTGTTTAAGAAGTGAAACAACAGTTAAAGTTTTTGATCAAATGAGAAAACTACAAGGGTTTACTGACGAAGGTAGTCCAGGAAGAGACTGGAACGTTGCTACTGGTATGGTTATTGAAGGAAAAGCTGGTTTCCAAATTATGGGTGACTGGGCAAAAGGTGAATTTACAGCTGCAGGAAAAGTTCCAGGTGTAGATTACTACTGTGCTGCAACTCCTTCAAACAATGGATACTTATATAACGTAGATAGTTTTATCTTTTACAAATCTAGCGATCCAGATAAACAAGCTGGCCAAAAGTTATTAGCTAAGCTTATGATGGGTAAAAACTTTCAAAAAGTTTTCAACCTATACAAAGGTTCTATCCCGGCACGTTTAGACGTATCAATGGATGAATTTGACAAGTGTGCAAAAACATCTAATGCAGATATTAAAACTGCAGGTGCAAGCGGTGGACTAGTTCCAAGCTTTGCTCACGGTATGGCTCAAGGTAATACTATGAAAGCTGCCCTACAAGATATCATCACAGAGCACTTTAACTCTGACATGTCATCTGTAGATGCTGCTAACGCTTTAGCTGACTCAGTTTTAGCTAATATGTAGTTCATAAAAATTAAAAGGCCACTTTTGATAAAGTGGCCTTTTTTTTTAAATCTAAAAATAAAAAATATTTATAATGTTCAAGTGGTTAGAAAAAAATTTACCTAAAATTGTAATGGCTCCAGCTGTTGGTTTGATTGGCTGGTTTGTTTATGGATTTGTACTTTGGACTTTATATATATCTTTTACAAATTCTAAAATTCTACCAAAATATGAACTTTGGGGATTTGGACAGTATGAAAAACTTTGGGCATCAAGAAAATGGCTTATTGCAGTAGATAATTTGCTTATTTTTACAGCACTATTTTTAATCTTCTGTGTTGTTATAGGAATAATTCTTGCAATTTTTTTAGATCAGAAAATCAGAGCAGAGGGTTTGCTAAGAACGATTTATTTATATCCAATGGCGCTATCTTTCATCGTGACAGGAACAGCTTGGAAATGGATATTAAATCCTACTTTAGGTATCCAAAAAATGTTTAGAGACTGGGGTTTCGAGAACTTCACCTTTGATTGGTTAGTAGATAGGGAGATGGCCATTTATACCATAGTTATTGCAGGTGTTTGGCAATCGGCAGGGTTTGTGATGGCACTATTTTTAGCTGGATTAAGGTCAGTAGAAGATGAAATTGTTAAGGCAGCAAAAATAGATGGCGCAAGTTTATTTACGGTTTACTGGAAGATTTTACTTCCAATGATGAGACCTGTATTTTTTACAAGTTTTGTAATTCTAGTTCATATATCTATAAAAAGTTATGATCTTATCGTAGCACTGACACAAGGTGGTCCAGGTATATCAACAACTATGCCTGCTTTATATATGACACAAACTGCATTTCATAAAAGCCAAGTTGGTTTATCTGCAGCGAGTGCCATGATGATGTTTATGGCTGTAGCAGCCGTGATTATCCCATATTTATATTCAGAATTAAGGAGAGAAAATGCAAGATAGTTTGAAATCCTCTTCTTATCAACAATTAGAACAAAAATCTAAATATACAAATATGTTTTTGAGATGGTTTTTATATTTTATTTTAATCCTTTTTGCTTCTTATTTTATTTTTCCACTTTACGTGATGGTTGTTACTTCGTTAAAGACAATGGAAGAGATCCGTCAAGGAACACTTTTAAGTTGGCCAAGCGGATTAAATTTGGAATCTTGGGCTGTAGCGTGGGGTGGTAGAGGGTATGGAGCTGGTGATACTTTTTTAAGACCGTATTTTTGGAATTCAATCAAGATGGTTGTACCAGCAGTATTTTTTTCAACATTTATTGGAGCGATGACAGGTTATGTTTTAACTAAATGGAGATTTAAAGGAGATCAGTGGGTTTTCCTTTTTTTATTGTTTGGATGTTTCATACCATTTCAAGCAATATTGCTACCAATGGCCAGAACTCTTGGAGTATTAGGAATTTCAAATTCAGTAATTGGGTTAGTTTTAGTTCATACAGTTTATGGAATACCTTTTACCACATTATTTTTTAGAAATTATTATATTTCTGTTCCAACAGAATTAGTTAAGGCTGCCAGAATAGATGGAGCCGGGTTTTTTAAAATATTTTTCAAAATTTTACTTCCAATATCAGCACCAATTATTGTCGTAACTGTAATTTGGCAGTTCACACAAATATGGAATGATTTTTTATTTGGATCAACCTTCTCATTTGGAGAAGCAGCACCTATACAAGTAGCATTAAACAATATGGTTTTATCAAGCACAAGTGTGAAAGAATATAATGTAGATATGGCTTCAGCAATTATAGCCGGCATTCCAACACTTATAGTCTATGTATTAGCAGGTAAATATTTTATTAGAGGATTAACTTCAGGAGCAGTGAAAGGATAACAATGAAAACGTTAAAAATTGAAGAACTATCAAAAAACTTTGGATCAACTGAGGTTTTAAAAAAAATTAATTTAGAAATAGATGAAGGAAATTTCCTAGTTCTTTTAGGACCATCTGGATGTGGAAAATCAACTTTATTAAATATTATTGCAGGATTAGAAACGATTAATGAGGGTAATGTTTTTATTGATGATTATAATGTCAGCAAAGTAGAGCCAAAAGACCGTAATATTGCTATGGTTTTTCAATCTTACGCTTTATATCCATCTATGAATGTAAAGGAGAATATGATTTTTGGTCTTAAACAGGCAAAAACATCAAAGGAAAAAATACAAGAACAGCTAGAAAAAGTCTCAAAATTTCTACAGGTAGATCAATTGTTAGAAAGAAAACCTTCTCAATTATCTGGAGGACAACGACAACGTGTTGCTATTGGTAGAGCTCTCGTAAGAGAGCCAAGAATATTTTTGTTTGACGAACCTTTATCTAACTTAGATGCAAAGCTACGTGTTGAAATGAGAAGAGAAATAAAAAAACTTCATCAACAGCTAAAAACAACAGTTGTTTATGTGACCCATGATCAGACAGAGGCAATGAGTTTGGGTACTAACATTGCAATTATGAATCATGGAGTAATTCAACAAAATGATACTCCTGAAAAGATTTATAATAAGCCAAGCAATACTTTTGTTGCAGACTTTATTGGGTCTCCATCAATGAATCTTATTAAGGGAATCTTAAAAGAAAATTCAGGAGACTTATTATTCACAGTGAGTGGATCAAATTTAGAAATTCCAATAAAAGATTATGATTTTAAAGATAAATCAAATTTAAACAATAAAGAAGTTTTCTTTGGTATTAGACCAGAACATATTTTCTTCAAAAAATTTAATGAAAGTGATTTTGAAATTAATTTAAGAGCAGATCTTAGTGAGTACATAGGTCATGAGCAAATAATGACATTTGATTTTGCTAATCAAGAAGTTTTAGCTAAATTTCCATCTACAATTAAAATAGATTTGGGGAAAGAAACAAAATTATACTTTGATTTAACACAAGCATCTTTATTTGACGCTCAAACAGAGGAAAGAATATAATATGAAAGTAAAATATTCAGATTTAAAAAATAAAAGAATATTTATAACTGGTGGAGGTTCAGGAATTGGGGCATCAATCGTTGAGCATTTTTGTGAACAAGGAAGTGAAGTTTATTTTGTAGATATTGATCTAAAGGAAACAAAAAAACTTTTAAATAAAATTAAGAAAAATAAATTTAGAACCCCAACATTTATTGAATGTAATTTGTTGGACATCAATAAATTAGAAAAAACAATTAAAAATATTATCGCAAAAAAAGGTCCAATACATGCTTTAATTAATAACGCCGCCAATGATGATAGACACACAACAGATCAGGTGGATGAAAAGTATTGGGAAAATAGAATGGCAATCAACTTAAAACATTATTTTTTTGCAGCTAAAGCTGTTGTAAAATCTATGAAAAAAATGAAAGTTGGCTCAATTGTAAATTTAAGTTCTGTTTCGTGGATGTTAGGAGAGGGAGATAAAGTAGTTTATGAAACTGCAAAATCTGCAGTAGTAGGTTTAACTAGATCTTTTGCTCAAGAATATGGAAAATACAATATCAGAACAAATTCAGTTGTACCTGGTTCAATTGCAACTGAAAGACAAATTAAACATTGGTTAACACCAAAATATAAAAAGCTTATCTTGGACAGCCAAGCTTTAAAAAGACAGTTAAAACCAAACGATGTAGCTCAGTTAGTGATGTTTTTAGCATCAGATCAATCGTCTGGATGCACAAAACAAAGCTTTATTGTTGATGGTGGTATAACTTGATCTAGGTGAAAGTTGAAAGCTCTATAATCCAAAATAAATTTCTAAGAGTTCAAACTCTTAATTACGGGGCAAGTCTTTTTGAAGTTTATCATAAGAAAAACAAAATAAATTTAATTTTAAATTTAGGATCAAAAAAAAATTATCTGTATAAACATCCAAGTGTCGGATCTACTTGTGGAAGATATGCAGGTAGAATTTCCAATGCAAAATTTAAGATAGGGAATAAAAAATTTAATTTAAATGCAAATGAGGGAAAAAATATACTACATGGTGGAAAAACTGGTTTTTCAGCTCTTGCTTGGAATAAAATAAATAAAACAAAAGACAAAATAGTCTATCAGCTCCACTCAAGTGATAACGATCAAGGATTTCCAGGAAATCTAGTTGTTAATTGTACTTATCAGCTAAGAAATAAATTTCTGATTATAAAGTATGATTACAAATCCAATAAAAGCACCCATGTTAATTTAACTAATCACAGTTATTGGAATTTAGAAAAAAATAAAAAAAAGATGATTTATAATCATGAGCTAAAATTAAACTCAGCCAAATATCTTCAAATAAATAAAAATTTAATCCCAACTGGTAGAATTAAAAATGTAAAAAAATCAATTTATGATTTTTCAAATTTTGAAAACATTGGAAAAAAATTAGATCATTTTAAAAATAAAAAACTTAATATTAAATTTAAAGGTTTTGACACGACCTTTTTTGTAAAGAAAAATAATAAAAATTTAGTTGGAACTTTAAAAAATAATAATACCAATATTCAAGTTGATTTTTTTTCAAATTTACCTGGTCTCCAACTTTATTCAGCACAAAATCTAAATTACAAAAAAAAATTATTTCCTTATCAAGGTATCTGTTTAGAAACCCAATACTTTCCTGATGCACCCAATAAAAAAAATTTTCCAAGTACTTTAATTAAACCTAATAAAAGGTATACATGTTTTACAAAAATTAAAATTAGTTAATTTATGAGTAAAAAAATTAATATCTCTATAGTTGGAACAGGTTTAATGGGCTTACAACATATTAAAGCCATTCAGAAATCAAGGAAAGCAAATCTTCATTCAATAGTAGATATTAGCAATAACGCCAAAAATTTATCAAAAAAATATAAAATCCCATTGTATTCAAATGTATCAGAGCTTTTAAATTCAAAAAAACTTGATGCTGTAATAGTTGCTACTCCAAATCAATTGCATGAAAAACATACTGTAAGTTTTTTAAAAAATAAAATACCAGTCTTGTTAGAAAAACCTATTTCAGACAACATACAATCTGCAAAAAAAATTATAAGTAGCGCTTACAAGAATAAAACTCCATTGCTAATTGGATATCATCGCAGACACAATTCAATAGTCTCTAAAGTAAAAGACGTTATTAACAAAGAAAAATTAGGTAAAATTGTTTCTGCAAACGTTTTGTGTTGGTTGTATAAACACAAAGCATATTACAAAGAAAAATGGCGAGTAAGCAAAGGTGGTGGGCCTTTAGGCATCAATTTAGTTCATGACATTGACATGATTTGTTATTTATTGGGCTCAATAAAATATGTTCAAGCATTTACAACTAATAAAACAAGAAAATTTCAAGTAGAGGATACAGCTACAATAAGCTTGATCTTTAATTCAGGAGCGCTTTGTACACTTAATTTGTCTGATACAATTGTTGCACCGTGGAGTTATGAATTAACTGCTGGAGAAAACCCTGCATATCCAATCACTAATCAATCGGCATATATGATTGGGGGTACCAAAGGTTCTTTACAGTTTCCTAATCTTAAATATTGGTTCTATAAAAAAGAACGAAGCTGGTGGAATAAGATATTTGTTAATGAAGATAAAAACAAAAAAGATGACAACACATTAGTAAACCAAATTGACCATTTTGCTGATGTAGTGACTAAAAAAGTTAAACCAAAAGTGAATGGTAATGATGGTTTAATTTCTCTCAAAATTTTTGCAGCAATAACTAAAAGTGCAAAAACTGGTAAAAAAGTAAGAATATAAAATTTTTATTAAAATTTAAATCATTCATTGTTTTGACATATTTTATTTGTTAACTTTTTAAATGAAAAAAATTATCTTACTTGCTTTATTTAGTTTATTATTTTTCACAAATTCAAATGCTGCATGTGACGATCCTTTAACAGAAGGTGTTGATTATTCTAATTGTAGATTTTCTGACTCACAAGATTTACAAGGAAGTTATCTTCCAAATTCAAATCTTTCTTTTGCAAGTTTTATTCAAGTAAACTTTGATAAAAGTATTATGATGACTTCAAATCTATCTTTTGGAACTTTTCCAGAGTCTACTTTTGTAAGAGCCAATCTTTATGAATCTGTTTCTATTGGCGCAAATTTTGAAAAAACTAATTTTACTGGTGCTAATTTAACTAGAGTTGATTTTATGGGAGCAACCTTAATTGAAGCAAATTTTCAAAACTCTAATTTAATGGAGGCTAACTTTACCTCTTCTAACATCACCAATGCTAATTTTGATGGAGCTAATTTAACTGGAGCAACGTGGACCAATGGTCAAACTTGTGGCCCAGAGTCTATTGGTACCTGTAAACAATAATTAATGAATACTTCAGTAAATACTGATGATGTTATCTTTAATTTTTTTAAACAAATTTGTGATGAAAAAGATGATCAAAAATGTGTTGAGCTTGGAAACGAATGGATAAAGGCAATGGAAACTAATTTGTCTGAAATGGAAAAAAACCTAAACGGGGCTGATTATATTAAGCATAAAGATAATATTCAAAGTAACAGAAATCATCTTGATAGCCTGAAGAACAAAACATCATCTGAGTGGAGAGCGTACGCAACTCAATGTATGATTGAAATAATGAATCATAAGAGTCAAAAATAATAATTTAACAAATAAAGTTAAATCACTAGCAATATCTATTAATATAATATAAAGACTATAAGAAGGGGTGTCTTAACAGACTGAGATCATACCCTATGAACCTGTCCGGTAATTCAGAAAGGGATAAAATGGATAAAACATATTTTTTAACTCAATCAACATCATTAATATTAGTAATTGCAATTAGTTTAATATTTGCTTTTTTAGGAATTCTTCATTCTAAAAAATTTACAGGAATTAATAATTATTTAACTGCAAATAGAAACATCGGTTTATTTTCACTTACCACAAGTCTTGTAGCATCAGCTTTAGGTGCTTGGATTTTATTTGGTCCAGTTGCAGCCGCAACCTGGGGCGGGGTAGGTGCTGTTATTGGTTATGCATTAGGCACAGCTTTTCCAATGATTTTCTTAATTTATTTTGGAAAAAAAATTAGAAATGATTTTCCAAAAGGATCTTCTTTAGTTGAGTTTATGAGAAAGAAATTTGGCAAAAGTCTTTTTAAGCTAATTTTGTTAATGACAATCTTTTATATGTTCATTTTTCTTTGCGCAGAAGTAACGGCAGTTGCTGTATTAATTAATTATATATCAGGAACAGAATTATGGATTACAGCATTAATAGTCTTGGCAGCTACCTTAAGCTATACACTTTATGGAGGATTAAGAGCCTCAATATTCACTGATAATATTCAAATGATTGTAATTGTTGTTTTATTATTTATTTTGATTTCAATTATTAGTTCATCTTCAGGAGATAATTTTTCTTTTTCTTTAATTAATGAGAAAAACCCTCAACTAATAAGTTCAAATTATGTTCCAGGATATACCGCTGGATTAACTTTCTTTATAGCAGTTGCAGCAACTAATTTATTTCATCAAGGAAATTGGCAAAGAGTTTATGCAGCAAAAGATTACCAAACATTAAAAAATGGTTTGATTATTTCTTTCTTTATTATTGTTCCTATAGTTTTTTTAATGGGTTTTATTGGAATGGTTTCATTTTCAATTGATCCATCTGTTAGACCTGATTTAGGTTTTTTTAGTTTATTATTAAAAGATCAAACTGAAATTTTATCCTTATCGATTATTATTCTTGGTCTTGCATTAACAATTTCTACTGTTGATACTTTGGTTAATGCTATTTCCAGTTTGTTTGTGGTTGATGGCAAAGCAACCTTTAATTTAGATATAAAAACTGATTACTTAAAAATATCTAAATATTTCATTTTAATTTTATCCATAATTGCATTTGGTGTTGCTTCAAAAGGATTTGATATTTTATATTTATTTTTACTTGCAGATTTATTTTGTTGTGCTTTTGTAGTGACTGTTTTTTATAGCTTCTATAATAAAGTGGATGAAAAAACCGCTTATGTTTCAATTATAATTGGTTTAGTTGCTGGATTTTTAATGTTTCCATTTCCAGATTTTTCTAAAAGTCTATTAGTGGGAGTATTTTTGTCTAAAGACCTGTTTTCACCATTTATAGCTCAATCTTTATTATTTTTATCTTTTTTGATTGCAACTTTCTTGCCTGCAATCATTTTGAAAATTAAATTTAGATAGAGGATTTTAAGGCGTCATAAATAAGTTCTTTAGTGGTCTCACCAATACTTCTGTAAACTTCTTTATTATCCTTAAAAATTAAAAGTGTTGTTTGATATTGAACATTAAAAAATTGAGCAATTTCTTTATTTGTTACATCAAAAGCAAAGTATTCCATATTTTCAAAATCTTTTTTTGCTTTTTTTAACACTTCCATTTGACCTGCACATGATGAACAATATTTAATCCAAGAACTTACCACAACAACTTTTCCCTCTGATAGAGCTTTATCGAACAATTCTTTACTATAAGTAGTTTCTTTTCCAATTGCTTTGGTGCTAAATGTTAATACAAAACAGAAAAATACTAAAAATTTTTTCATTGTCTCAAACTTAGGATAATTAAAATTTATTGTAATAACATAAATTGTCTCTATATATGCTTGTCTACATGTCAAACGATCAAATAAGCATAAATAACCTGTCAAAAGTATACGACAATGGTTTTGAAGCATTAAAAAACATAAATCTTAATATTAAAAAAGGTGAAATTTTTGCAATGCTTGGACCAAATGGCGCAGGGAAAACAACTCTCATAAGTATTATTTGCGGGATAGTAAGACCATCTTCAGGAAAGGTTACAGTAGACGAATTTGATATAGTTGATGATTACAGAGAAACAAGGTCAAAAATTGGTTTAGTTCCACAAGAGCTTACTCTGGAACAATTTGAAACAGTATTTAATAACGTTTCCTATTCTAGAGGTTTGTATGGAAAGAAACCTGACGCAAAACATATTGAGAAAGTTTTAAAAGATTTAAGTTTATGGGATAAAAAAGACTTAAGACTCAGACAATTGTCTGGTGGAATGAAAAGAAGGGTTTTGATTGCAAAAGCATTATCTCATGAACCAACCATTTTGTTTTTAGATGAACCAACTGCTGGTGTAGATGTTGAGTTAAGACAAGACATGTGGAAAGTTGTTGAGAGTTTAAGAAAAACTGGTGTTACAATAATTTTAACTACACACTATATAGAAGAGGCTGAGGCTATTGCGGATAGAGTTGGAGTAATCAATCAAGGAGAAATAATAGTTGTTGATGAAACAAAAGAATTATTAAAGAAAATGGGTCATAAGAAACTTACGGTAGATTTGCAAGAAGAAGTTAAAGAAATACCAAATAGTTTAGTAAAATACAATCTTGAGATTGGAAAAGATAAAATGTCAATTGATTATACTTATAACGTTCAAGCAAAACAAACAGGTATTACAAATTTGCTTCAAGATTTAAAAGATGCAGGATTTAAACTTAAGGATCTAAAAACAGAACAAAGTACTTTAGAAAAGATTTTTGTAAGTTTAGTAAAGGAAAACAATGAAATTTAATTATTACGCATTTAAAGCAATTTATCTTCATGAGATGGATAGATTTAGACGAACATTGATGCAATCTTTATTATCACCAGTTTTATCTACTTCTTTATATTTTATTGTTTTTGGTTCAGTAATCGGAGGGTACGTTGAAAATATTGATGGAATTAGTTATGGATCATACATCGTACCTGGTTTGTTGATGCTTACATTATTAACCCAATCAATTAGTAACACGTCTTTCGGTATTTTTTTTCCTAAATTTAATGGAACTATTTATGAAATTTTAGCTGCACCAATTTCAACGCTAGAAATAGTTCTTGCATTTGTTGGTGCAGGAGCAACCAAAACTTTAATTGTTGGTTGTATGATATTTATTACTTCAACTTTTTTTGTTGAAGTTGAAGTGCAATTCCCAATATTAATGATTTTTCTTTTAGTATTAGTTTCATTTACTTTTGCATTATTCGGTTTTTTAATTGGATTGATAAGTTCTAATTTCGAACAAATGTCAATCATACCAACTCTTGTTATAACTCCAATGGTTTTTTTAGGTGGAAGCTTATATTCCCTAGATATGCTTCCTGAGTTTTGGCAAATAGTTACTTATTTTAATCCAGTAGTATATCTGATCAATGGATTAAGATTTTCATTTTATGGAGTATCAGATTTTAATATATGGATAAGTGTTAGTTTAATGTTAAGCTTTTTGATTATCTGTATAGTGATAGTAACAACTCTTCTTAAAAAAGGTTATAATATAAAAGCATAAATAATGATTAAATATATTATTCCAGCTATAATTATTTTTTTAATAGTATTATTCTGGGAAAAAATTACTGAGTTTGTAGAAAAAAAATTCAATATTAAGCTTAATTATATTGTTGTTAGCTCCATTATTGCTGCAATAGCAGTTATCCTTTTACTCCTAAATTACTAGGATTTATGAACAATCTGGAAGTTTCAAATTTTAAAATTGAGGAAACTGAGGGAGTTTTTACCTTTAAAAATGAAAATACAACAATAGGCTTTGTTAGATTTAATGAGAAAGGTGAGGTAGAGTATATTTTTGTTAATCCAATTTTTAGAAAACAAAGATTAGCAACTAAACTATTACAATTAGTAAAACAAAAAACTGGAAAAGAAATAGTACTTCAAGAACCAATAAGCCCTTTAGGATCGAAATTATTAAACTCATTAAATAAATGGAAATAAACTTATTATTTTTTTTCACAGTTGTTCCAGCCATAATTTTATACGGAATTGCAAAATCAGGCCTAGGTGGATCCATGACTTTAATTTCTGTTCCGTTAATGACAATAGTGATGCCGCTAAATCAAGCTTTAGGAATTATTTTACCGATTTTAATTTTTTCGGATTTCATCGCTGTTTATAAATATAGAAAAGAATTTGATTTAGAAACTTTGAAATTAATGGTCCCATTTGCAGCTATCGGTATAATCATTGGATCTTTAACTTTTTCATATTTTTCAGAAGATTTGTTAAAATTTATAATTGGAGTAATGGGTTTCTTATTTGCAGGTCATTATTTCTTTTTTAAAAAAGACAAAGAAAAAAAATCAGAGAAAAATTTTTTAAAAGGTGGAACATGTTCAGTGGTTGCAGGTTTTACAAGTTTTTGTGTCCATGCAGGAGGAACCCCAACCAGTCTTTACTTACTTCCACTTAGAATGAAAAAAGAAATCTATGTTGGAACAAGAATATTTTTTTTCACTCTTGTGAATTTAATTAAACTTCCTTTGTATATCAATTTGTCTATGACAAATTTAGAATCTTTTAAACAGTCAGCAATATTATTTCCAGTTGCGTTATTAGGAATATTGATTGGATATAAATTACTTAAAATTATTGAAGAAAAATTATTTTATAATTTTATATATGCTCTAATTTTCGTAACTAGTTCAAAGCTTTTATATGATTATCTAATATGATTTTTTTACACATACTAAATTTTAAATAAATGTTTAAATTTATTTAAATTATGAAAAAAAAATTTAATCCAAGAATTAAAGCTAGATTAAGAAAAAATCGACAAGTCTTAAGTAAAAATATCGACAACTTTTTTGGTTGGGTTAAAGGTGCAAAACTTGTTGAGCTAAAAGAATGTAATACAGATGAAGATCCTGTAAGACCGGAGTTAGATAATAAGTTTAGAACGGGATATGGAAGAAAAATTTTTGGAGTTGAATACAAAGGAGAAATTCATGCGGTTATGTGTTTTGCTTACACAAATGAAATTCCAAAAAGTGTTGAAGAG
The DNA here is from genome assembly GCA_902623415.1 of uncultured Pelagibacteraceae bacterium. Lineage (GTDB taxonomy): Bacteria > Pseudomonadota > Alphaproteobacteria > Pelagibacterales > Pelagibacteraceae > Pelagibacter. The sequence continues at coordinate 18,291 of CACNTU010000009.1, read as the reverse complement.
TTAGAAAAACTTAGCACTGACGCATTTCTACAAACAGCAATGAGAGATCAGTCTGGTGGTCAAATAGCAATTGCTTACACCGTATGGTCTAAAAAAAAGGGTGGAGGAAAATTAATAGTAAAAGAAGTATTCAAAAAAATAAAAAAATCTAATCATTTAAATAGATTGGTAACTCTTTCACCTCTAACAGAAATGGCAACTATTTTTCACGAGAGAAATGGAGCTAAATTAATTCAAATTAATGAAACTACACAAAATTTTGAATATAAAGTTCTGTAACAATGAAAATTATTAAACTTTATTTTATAGTATTTTGTACTTTATTTATTTTACCTTATTCTGCAGTTATGGCTTACGAAGAAGCAAATTATGAAGTTGTCTCTAAAAATGAAGTTTATGAGATTAGAAAATATTCTGATCGTTTAGCGGTTGAAACTATGACATCTGGAATAGATAGTAATTTTAGAAAATTGTTTAATTACATTTCAGGCAGAAACGATACTCAAGAGAAAATTAAAATGACAACTCCAGTTACCCAAGTTGAGAAAAATGGAAATATGAGTATGCAATTTTATTTACCATCTAAATTTAACTCAGAAAATGTACCAAATCCAAGCAGGGAAGACGTTAAAATAGTTAATATCGAAGGAGGACACTACGCGGTGTTGAGATATTCTGGACGAGCATCAGATGGAAACTTTCTTAAGCATAAAGAAATTTTAGAAAAAGAGTTACAAAAAAATAATATATCAATTATAAGCCCACCCATTAGAGCAACCTATGATAGTCCATTTACCCTCCCAATGAATAGAAGAAACGAGGCTATGTTTAAAGTTGAATTTAATTGATGAAATTAAAATTTAAAGCAATGGTGTTATCTTGTATGGATCCAAGATTTCAACATTTAGTCCATAATCATTTAAAGAAAAAAAAATTAATAGGAAAATATAGTGCATTCACAATTGCAGGTGCAGCTGTTGGTGTAACACATGATAAATTCAAAAAATGGCATAAAACGTTTTATGATAATTTAGGAACCTCTATTCAATTGCATAAAATAGAAAAATTAATTGTCATTAATCATAAAGATTGTGGTGCTGCCAAAATTGCAAATGGAAAAAAAGAATTTAGCCCAGCAAACGAAAAAAAAATTCATAAAGTTTCTTTCTTTAAAATTAAAAAACAAATAAAAAAAAGATTTCCAAAATTGAAAGTAGAATTAAATTTAATTTCTTTGGATAGTAAAATTACTAAATTCTAATTATTGATTTCTTATTAGAGGATAAACTTTAGGATTTAGATATTTTAAGTTTGTTAGTAATATTAAAATTAAAGTAACAATGCCAATTGAAAATCCTAAATAAATTAAAACTTTAAAGTCAAACATCCATACTAGCTCAAAAATATTTTCTATAATAAATTTTGAACTAATCACTGCAAAAAATATTGCAATTAAAATTACAGATTTAAAAATAATAATGAACTCAATTAGCGATGAAAAAACAATTTGTTTTTTTGAAAAACCTAAAATTTTAAAGACTAAATTTTGATATTCTTTAACTTTTCCTTGAACCATAATTGCACTCGAAATTACGATTAACCCTATTACAATAGTAACCGCTGAAATTAAAGTAACTGCAATAAATACTTTATTCAAAACAGCTGTAACTTTGGATAAATAATCTGCAATTTTTATCATTGATAAACTCGGCATGATTTCAAGCATTCCAGTTTCATCAAATTTATTTGAATTAAATTTTGCAGTAGCTAAATACTCATGAGGTATGTTTTTTGCAAATTGAGGATTAAATAACATTGCAAAATTGATGCTTAAATCACGATAATCTACTTCTCTAAAATTAATGACCTCTCCTTCAATTTCTCGTCCATAAACATTTAAAGTAAAAATATCACCTAACTGAATGTTAAAATCTTTAGCAACTTTTGCATCTAGAGATATTTGAAGTTGATCTGGGTTTGATAAATCCCACCATTTACCCTCTAAAATTGGATTATCTTCAGGTATATTTTCCACCCATGAAGATCTTCGTTCGCTACCAATTACCCAGTAACTATCATTATCTGGTTTAATATAAGTGTTAGGATCTAAACCATTAATTTTTACAATTCCAGAGGATACCATTGGCACAATTTCAATAGATGCATTTGGATCCATATTTAAAATACCTTGTTCAAATTTCTCTCTTTCACCTTTTTGAATACCGACAAAGAAATAATCAGGTGCAATATCAGGAATAGATTTCGCAATTTCTCTTTGAAAATTTGTACCAACTAAAGCTAATGTTAATAATAAAGTAACCCCTAAGCCAAGAGACATAACTGTAATGGGAGTTATACTTTTTGTTTGGGTAATATTTTTGATTGAAACTTTTAAAGAAATTATTGAACTAGATTTAAATCTTTTTAGGAAAAAAATGATTAATTTTGAAAGTAAGAAAAATACAATTAAACACACAAAAAAAGCAGCAAAGTAACCCAAACTGTAAGAAGGTTGTTCAGATCCAACCGTGAATAACAAAATTAAGATAGATAGTAAAATAAAGCTTAGAACAACCGATCTTTTAGAATAATAAAATTGAAGGTTTTGAAATACATTTCTAAATAAATTAGATGCTTTTACTTGGTCTATAGAACTAATTGTTGGAATAGAAAAAATTACAAGAACCAACAAACCTACTAAAAATATTTTTAAAAAATTCAGCAATGAAAACACTGGATAAACATTCAATCCTAATCCATCAGATAAATATTTATCTACTATTGGTACAATTAAAAAACTCGATCCATAAGCAACAATAGTGATGATAAATATAAGTATAAATAACTGTAGATAATATAGTGTTTTAATATTACCTGAATAAAAGCCAACTGCTTTTCGTACAGCTATCGACATGTTGTTTTGATTAATAAAAGAAAGCAGAGTATTTGCTATTCCAATACCCGCTATCAACATTGCACTGATAGATATAAGGGATAAAAACTGAGAAAAATTGTTAATAATTCTTTTTATTCCACTTGCAGAATTCTCAGGATATCTAAGTTTAACTTTTTGATCGTCTTTAAAGATTTCCTCAATTCGTTGTTCAATTTCTTCTGGCTTATCATTTTCATTAAACTTTACTTTATATTCATAGTTTAAAAAACTTCCAATTCCGTTTAGTTTTAAAATTTCTAAAGTTTGTTTTCCTGCTAAAGCCCAATCGCCAAATGCAACAAATCCACTCACATCTGGTACTGATTTAATAATTCCAATTATTTTAAAATTTTGATCTTGAACTTTTACTATTTCGTTAATTTTAATATTTAAGGTTTTTGATAAACTTTCATTGATCAGGATAGTATTAGGTTCTTTTTGCATTTTTTCATATGCACCCATTGGTTCATAAACAATATTTCCATATAAAGGATATTTTTCATCTACAGTTTTAATTCTTGTAAATAATGATTTATTTTTTTCTCTGCCAGTAGTTGAAAGCATAGTGCTGAACTCAATCATTTGAGAAACAGTTGCAAATTCTTTTACTTTGTTAACTAGATCTAAATTTCCTTGATTACGATTGTAATCTATCTCTAAATCTCCACCTAAAAGAGCTTTGGCATTATCATTTAGTTCTTTTTTAAGACTATCTTCAATTGTGAAAATAGCACTTAAGATAAAAAGACTTATAAATAACGTAACAATGATACTAGAAATTTTATGATAATTTCTGCTTAAGTCTTTTAAAGCATATTTAAAAATCAAACTAAATTCTGAAGGATTATTTAATTTTTCCATCTTTAATTTTTATTTTTCTTTTAGCTCTGTCAGCAAGTTTAGGGTCATGAGTTAACATGATTAAAGACGAACCTTCTTCTTTTACATATTTAAATAAAATATTTGCAATCATGATAGAATTTTCTGTATCTAGGTTTCCTGTTGGTTCATCTGCTAAGATTAGTTCTGGTTTCATCGCAATTGCTCTAGCTATAGCAACCCGTTGCTGTTCACCACCTGATAATTGACTTGGTAAATTATTAAAACGATGTTTCAAACCAAAACGATCTAATAAAATTTTAGCTTCTTTTTCTGGATTTTTAAAATTATTAAGTTCAAGCGTTAAAGCAACATTTTCAACTGCTGTGTAATTAGGAATTAAATAAAACGACTGAAATATTATTCCAATATTTTTCTTTCTTATCTCCGACACTTCATCTTCACTAAGTCCTGTTATGTCTTGATCATTAAAAATAATTTTACCAGAGGTTGGTTTTTCCAAGCCTCCAATTAACATTATCAAACTTGTTTTCCCTGAACCACTTTCTCCAACTACTGAAACAGTTTCTTTTTTCTTAATATTTAAATTAATATTCTTTAAAACACTGATATTATCTTTACCAGTTTGGTATTTGAGATTTATTTTTTTTAATTTAAGAAGAGTACACATGAATAAAACTATATTTATAAAAATTTTGATAGTCTTTCTAGTGCACATAAACGCAAGTGCAATAGAAAAGGTAGTTTTATTTGGTGATAGTTTGATGGCAGGTTATGGATTACCTAAACAACATCATTTATCAATAGTTTTAGAAAACAATCTTAAGCAAGCTGGTTTAAACATTAAAGTCATAAATGGAAGTGTCTCTGGTAGCACGTCATCAGGTGGATTGAATAGAGCTGATTGGAGTTTATCAGAGCCAGGAATAGATTTAATTATTTTGGGATTAGGAGCCAATGATATGCTTAGAGGAATTCAACCAGAGGAAACAGAAAGAAATTTAGAACAAATAATAAATATTGCTCAGAATAAAAAAATTAAAATTATTTTAGCTGGAATGGTTGCACCAACTACTCATGGATTTATTTATAAAAAAAAGTTTGATGCCATTTATCCAAAGTTATCAAAAAAATATAATTTAGTATTAATCCCATTTCTTCTTGAAGGTGTGGCACTTAATCCAAGTTTGAATCAACAAGATGGTATACATCCTAACAAAGATGGAACAATTAAAGTAAGTGAAACAATAAAAAATAGTATTATTAATATAATTAATTAAATGAAAATCTTTCTATCAATATTTAGCTTATTGTGTTGCATTAGTTTTGCTCAAGCTCAAAATACAAATATTACACTAAATTCTGAATTGAACTTAAATTGCAAATTTGAAAAAGTAATTTTAAAAAATTCAGATCATAACTTTGAATCTTTCACAAAAGATCAAATTAAAAGAAAAGATATTAATAAGTTAATAATCGTATCTAAAACACCTGATGTTCTAAATGTTAAAAATTTATCAGAATTTTTTAATAAAATTGATTTAGAGGTTAAAATTTCGAATAAGGATATATTCTTAATTCAAGCATTCGATAAAGAGAGGAATTATTCTGAGTCTGCAGTCTATACTAGAAAAACAGGCGAACTTATTCACGAAATCACAACCAATATAAAACAAGAGGAAAAAGAAAAAGATATTTCTTTTTATAGTTGTAAAAATAATAATAAAGACACTTAAGACCAAAGACTCTAATTCTAATATTTGATAATATCCAATTATGAAGAAGGTGTTCCTAGTAATTTTGTTTTATTTATTTTCGCAGGTTATCTCATTAGCAAATGAAAGGGATATTAGACTGAACCAATTGTTTAATGAATTAAAAGCAAATAAATCAAAAGTAGCTTTTATAATTGAACAAGAAATTTGGGCTTTATGGAGCACCCACCCAACAGATGAAAAACTTACTGCAAGGTTAGAGGAGGGTTCTCAATTTGTGAGAGATCAAAACTATATAAAAGCAAAAGATATTTTTACTGAAGTTATTAATCTTGATCAAAATTGGGCTGAGGCGTGGAATAAAAGAGCAACTGTGCTTTATATGCTAGGAGAGTTTCAAAAATCTCAAGATGATATAGATCAAGTATTAGCCTTAGAACAAAGACACTTTGGAGCTTTAGCAGGACAAGGTTTAGTAAATATTCAGCTAAAGAATTATGAAAAAGCAATAAGAAGTTATGAGCAAGCACAAGAAATTTATCCTGCTATGAGATCACCAAAAATAATGATTAAGCAAATAGAAGAATTAATGAAACAACAAACAATATAATGTGTGGAAGATACGTAGTAAAAAACCCTGTAACAAAAACAAATAAATTAGTAAAATCTGCAATTCAGGTTGAAGATACTGAAAACTATAACGCTCATCCATATCAAAAACTGCCTGTAATAAAAAAATATAAAAATGGAAATACTTTAGAAAATCTACAATGGGGTTTAGTTCCAGGATGGGCTAAAGACAAAGATTTTAAAGCTTTAATTAATGCAAGAATAGAGACTATTGATGAAAAAGTTTCTTTTAAAAAATTGATTAAAAATAACAGATGCGTTGCGGTTGCAGATGGTTTTTATGAATGGAAAAGAGAAGAGAAAGAAAAAACTCCACATTATTTTACTCGTGAAGATACGAACCCCATTTTTTTTGCTGGGATCTTTAAAAATGATCAGTTTTGTTTAATTACAGAGGAAGCAAAAGAAAACATCAATGAAATTCACCACAGACAACCAGTTATTTTAAATCAAGCTGATATTAATCGTTATTTAAATTTAGAATTACAAGGTTCAGCGTTTTTAAAAGAACGTAAAATTCCAAATTTAATTTTTCATGAAGTTTCAAAAGAAGTTAATAAGCCTAAAAATAATAGCGCGTCCTTAATTCAAAAAGTTTAATTAGTCTCTAAAATTAACAAAATCAATTGGAAGCCCAATATCAATTGCTTTGATTGCGGAAATAGCTTCTTGGAGGTCATCTTTTTTTTTGCCATCTATTCTTAATTCATCGCCTTGAATTTTAATTTGAATTTTAAGTTTAAGTTTTTTAATGTCAGCAATAACTTTTCTAGCATTTTCTTGGCTAATTCCCTCTTTTAATTCACTGACTTGTCTAATAGATCCTCCTGAAGCTCCTTCAGAACTTTTAACTTCTAAAACTCTTGGATCTACTTTTCTTCTAACTAAATGGGTTTGTAATAATTCATTTACTTGCTTTAATTTTAATTCATCAGGCGCACTAGTAGTAACTGATTTATCTTTTCGTTCAATTGAAATATGAAGTCCTTTAAAATCATAACGGTTACCGATTTCTCTTAAACAATTAGCTAAAGCATTATCAAATTCCTGATAATTGATTTTGCTTATTACATCAAATGACGGCATGTAAATATTATACAGTATTAATGATCAAAATTTAAACTAAAATATAAAATCTACTAATAATAAGGCATTTTAGCTTATTGAGTTAATTATAAATATAAATATATTTAAATTATGCTAACTTATATTATTCCATTTTTAATACTTATTCTTGTGGTTGTTTTTATACATGAATATGGACACTACTATTTTGCGAGAAAATATGGAGTAGGTGTTACAGATTTTTCAATCGGTTTTGGTAAAGAGTTATTTGGTTGGAATGATAAATCGGGCACAAGATGGAAAATATGTGCAATTCCTCTTGGCGGATATGTAAAATTTTTTGGAGACAGAAATGTTTATTCTCAGGCTGATCATCAAGAAATTTTAGAAAAATATAATGAGGAAGAAAGAAAAAAACTATTTACATTAAAACCTTTGTATCAAAGGGCATTAATTGTCTTTGGTGGCCCTTTGGCTAATTTTTTGTTGGCTTTAGTAATATTTTTCTGCCTTTATACTTTTGTTGGAAAAGATTTTACTCCTGCTGTAATCAGTGAGGTTCAAAAAGATAGTCCTGCAATGATAGGAGGACTAAAAAACGAGGATATAATTTTAGAAATAGATGGAAATGAAGTTAAAAGTATTATGGAAGTTTCTAAATTTATTACTCTTTCTACAGGAGACTTTATAGATTTTAAAGTTAAGCGTTCCTATGAAGAATTGATATTAAAAGTAAAACCTAATGTTGTTGAAGGTGATGATGGATTGGGGAACAAAATAAATAAAAGAATGGTTGGTATAAAATTATCAGCTTATAATGATAAAATTAATCATGTTAAATTAGGACCTGGAAAAGCACTATATCACGCAGCAAATGAAGTTTATTTTGTAAGTATTTCCTCACTTAAATACATAGGAGGAATGATTTTAGGTAAAGCAGACACTTCTCAATTGGGAGGCCCAATTAGAATTGCCAAAATTTCTGGACAAGTTGCAACGTTTGGGGTGTTAGCTTTCATTAGTATGATGGCTTATATTTCAATAAGTTTGGGGCTTATTAATCTATTTCCAATACCAATGTTAGATGGAGGGCATTTAATGTTTTATGCATTTGAGAAAGTTTTAGGGAGGCCTTTGTCTCAAAAAACTCAAGAAGGTTTTTTTCGAATCGGATTGTTTTTGTTGTTATCATTGATGTTTTTCACTACATTTAACGATCTAAAAGACCTTGGTTTATTTAGATAATTCACATTTTTAAAAGTTAAAAAAAGTCAATAAAATCAAGGTTTATTTATGTTTTTACAAGATATTGTGTGTTTTAAAAAACTATACACTAAAAAAAAGCTTGATTTATCAACGTTTATGACAAGTATAAATATTAACCAACAAAACCGGAGCTAAAATGAACAAAAAACAACTAATTGCTAAGCTTTCTGGCTCATTAAATTTGAGCAAAGCAGATGCTGAGCGAACTTTTGATACAATTACCAACACTATTTTAGATGCTCTAAAAGGTGATGACTCAGTAAAAATTGCTGGGTTTGGTACGTACAAAGTAGCTAAAAGAAAAGCAAGAGTTGGAAGAAACCCAAGAACGGGTGAGCAGATTCAAATCGCTGCTTCTCAAAAGGTAAAATTCTTACCAGCTAAAGCTTTAAAAGAAGTATTCAACAGATAATATTTTTTTTTAACAGCCCTAACGTTTTAAAAACACGTTCAGGGCTGTTACTATATGCAAAAATTGCATAGCAAATTTTCCTAATCAGCGTTAGTTTTGAAAATTAATAAAACTATAAGACACTTCTTAAACAAGTGGAGGTCTAATGACTAAAATAATAAAAAAAATATCAGCACCGCTTCTTAGTTTAATATTTTTATTAAACATGAGTAGTGCAGGTATGGCAGAGACAACTGTCTCTGGAGAAGTTCAAGCGATATTTAACTCGCTTCTATTTTTAATTTGTGGTTTCCTTGTCATGTTCATGGCAGCGGGTTTTGCGATGCTAGAATCTGGTATGGTAACTTCAAAAAGTGTATCAGTAATTTGTGCTAAAAATATAGGTCTATATTCAATTGCCGGAATTATGTTTTGGCTTTTCGGTTATAATTTAGCTTATGGAATTCCTGAAGGAGGATACATTGGAACATTTACACCTTGGTCAGATGCAAGTGCAGTTGATACAGGTTATGCTGATGGATCAGACTGGTTCTTCCAAATGGTATTTTGTGCAACAACAGTTTCAATTTGTTCAGGTGCTATGGCTGAAAGAATTAAGCTATGGCCGTTTTTCTTATTTGCAGCTATTTTAGCTGGAATTATTTATCCAATCGTTATGGGTTGGCAATGGGGTGGAGGCTGGTTAGCAGAGCTAGGATTCTCTGATTTTGCTGGTTCTACATTAGTACACTCAACAGGTGGTGCAGCTGCTTTAGCAGGTATCATGCTTTTAGGTGCTAGATATGGAAGATTTGACAGCAAAGGTGAAGCAAAAGCAATTAAACCATTTGCTGCTTCTTCAATTCCATTAGTAACTGTTGGAGTATTTATATTATGGTTAGGTTGGTTTGGATTCAATGGCGGATCTCAACTAGCTATTGGAACATTTGATGATGCAGTTGCTGTATCAGCAATATTTATCAATACCAATCTTGCTGCTTGTGGTGGTGTTATGGCTGCTGCAATAATCACAAGATTAATGTTTGGTAAAACAGATGTTATTCAAATGTTAAACGGAGCAATTGGTGGTCTTGTAGCTGTTACAGCTGAACCATTAGCACCAACACCTTTAGCTGCTATCTTCATTGGAGCTGTAGGTGGATTGATCGTAGTATTTGGAACTAAATTGTTATTCAGTTTCAAACTAGACGATGTCGTAGGTGCAATTCCAGCTCACATGTTTGCTGGTATTTGGGGAACATTAGCAGTGCCATTAACAAACTCTGATGCATCGTTTAGTGCACAATTAATCGGTGTACTTTCAATTAACATTTTTGTGTTTGTTGTATCCTATATAATCTGGTCAATAATGAAAGCTACGTTTGGAATTAGATTAAGTAAAGAAGCTGAAACCAAAGGTACTGACGTTACAGAAACAGGTGTAATAGCATACGCAATACGAGACTAATTGTATGCAATATAGAGGCTCTTCGATCTCCATGTCGTTATCTCATTGAAGAGCCTCTAATAAAAAGAATTAACTATAATCTCTCTCTCTAGTTAGTTAACTAAAGACCCCTTAGAAATAAGGGGTCTTTTTTATTTTTTCACAATATTTTGAAGAGTTTCTAATACTTCTTTAGCATGGTCTTTTACTTTAACATTATTCCAAATTTTGATTATTTTACCTTTTTTATCGATTAAAAAAGTAGTTCTAACTATTCCCATAAACTCTCGTCCCATGAATTTTTTTTTAGCCCAAACTTTGTATTTTTTTAAAACTTTTATTTCTTCATCAGCCAAAAGATCAAATTTGATTTTGTATTTACCTCTGAATTTGTCATGACTTTTTAAATTATCTTTAGAAATACCCAAAATTTCACAATTCAATTTTTTAAATTTTGGAAGGAGCTTATTAAAATCATTGGTTTCAATTGTACACCCTGGAGTATCATCTTTAGGATAAAAATAAATAATTACATAATTTCCTATTGAATCTTTGAGAGAGTATTCTTTTTTATTTGTAGATGGTAATTTAAAAATTGGTGCTTTTGTATTTTCTTTAATCATTTATTTCGTTTTCCTCCCAAAGTTTTTTGTAATCAATTAAAGGTGATAAGCCGTAATTTGAATTAATATTTGTAAGATGTAGTGATAAACTTTTTAAGGGAGAAATACAAATTTCTTTTGAATATATTTCATTTAAATATTTTTCAAATGGATCGTGTCTGTCTAGACAATTCTTATAAAAGTTATCCCAATATTTATCTAATAAGTTTTTAGTTGTTAGGAAGGTACATAGTGTTTTATCTACAGTTCTCCAATGACGTTTATTTCCAATCAAAACATTTGTTTTTTCATTATTCATGTAAAGATAAGGATAATCAGATGGACACATAAAAATATCTTTATTTATTTGTGATGCAATTCTTTCATAAGAAGCCACCATTTCCTCTAGCATTGGTTCAAAATGTAAATAATCATCCTCAATAAAGTAAATTAAATCCTCACCTTTATCTTTTCCAATCTCAAAACTTTGAAGCAAACTTGCAAGGTTTGCAAAAGTTTCTTTATTTTTTTGTTCTGATATTTCCTTTTTATATTTTGAGTAATCTAAATTGATTATCTGTATATTATTTATATCAATTATTTTTTTAATTCTATCAAGGTTTTCAGTACTTGAATTATCATCAACAATAATTGTTTTAACATTTATGGTGGGGTGTTTATTTTTTAAAAAATTAATTGATCTAATAAGGGAATTTAATGATCTTTTCGTATATTCAATTTTTGGATGCTCAAATAACCTTCTTCTATTTTGATCCCAAATCTCAATATCTGTATTCATCCTCAAAACAATTAGTATTGAATTTACTTTTTTTGTGATTTTGACTTCACCCAAAGGTAAAACTATAGATTTTTCATTCAAAATCGATAGTTCTTCATTTAATTCCTTTCCTAATGTTGGGGATGAAAAATTATTTTGATCTAAAATTTCGTATCCTAATAATTTACAGATTTTGATAAAAAATTTTTTCATAATGTGTTATAGATTTTATAATATTATGGTCATTAAATCATTACAAACTCTAGTCAGTGAAACTTTAAAAGAGATTAAAACAATTAATGCTGATGAAGCTTATCAAATGGTCCAAAATAAAAATTGTAATTTAATAGATATAAGAGAAAGTAATGAGTTAGAAAACACAGGCAGTGTTGAAGGTGCAAGTCATATCCCAAGAGGAATGCTTGAAGTATATTTAGATCCTAACAGTCCTATATTTCAAAATGGACAATTAGATCATAATAAAGAATTTGTTTTATTTTGTGCAGGAGGTGTAAGATCAGCTTTAGCTGTAAAATCTTTAAAAGATATGGGATATCAAAAGGTATCACACATCGATGGTGGGTTTGGTTCTATAGCTAGCAGCAAATTTAAAATAATTTAATTAGCATTAAATTCTTCTAAAGCATATTCAAATCTATCTTGTCCCCAAAAAATTTTATTATTTATTATAAAGGTCGGTGTTCCAAAAACTTCTTTTTCAAAAGCTTCAGTAGTTAATTTAATCAATTTATCTTTAACTGATTGTTTTTTTATTGATTGAAAAAATTCTTCACTATCAATATTTAAATCTCTTATTAATTTAAACATATTCTCATTATTTGATAAATCATAATTATCCTTCCAATAAGCATCAAAAAAACAATTTAAATAATCTTTTTGTTTATCCTTACTAACACTAATATATCCCCTCATTATATTTAAAGAATTTATTGGAAAATTAGAATTCCATTTGAATTCTATATTATTTTTTTCAGATACCAAGTTGCAATCATTTATATTATTTCTTAATTTATATTTGTTAAATGCAGGAGAATCAATTCCAGCTAGCTTATGAAGACCTCCTAAATAAATTGGTTTATAATTAAATGTTATATTTTTATGTTTAAGAATTTTTTTGTGCGCGATGTACGCATATGGGCTAATTATATCGAAATAAAAATCTACATGATTACTCATATAAACTAATTCTTTTTGCGTAAAAAATTCTTATTATCCAGTATAAAAACAAACCTATTGGACCAATTAAATAAGTCATAATTAATGGCACCGCCATCAAAACTTTGTTTATAGAAAACTTTTGAGAATCTTTAACAATCCAACCACCAATAAATAAATTTATTGCTATGAAATGAGTCCAAAATATCATTATGTATAAGTGGTCTTCAAACAATCTAGATAGCTCACTAAGACCAAGATAAAGAGAAAAATTTCCATCAAAATCATAACCAATTAAATAAGATTTATATAAAATGAAGATATAAACACCACTTAATATGGAAAAAGGAAAAATTGATGTTACAAAAATTCTACTTAAATGTGACTGAGGAAACACTATCAAAACAAACCAAAAAGGTAGAACTCCAAGGTTGATCCACATGTAAAGTGTCTCAATTGTGAAATAAGTATAAATTTGTTCAATCATTTAGATATATTATATTAAATCTAACAATGATTCCTATAAGAAATAGAAAAAAAACGCTTCAAGTAACTGTCGATGAGATGCGTAATTTTGCCTTTGCATATGTTGAAAAGTATGCTCCTTCAAAACAACAACTCAAAACTTATTTATTAAAAAAATACATGAAACTATCAGCATCTGATGTAAGAAAAAAAGATGTAAATAAATTGATTGATATTGTTTTGTCCGACCTCGAAAAAAACAGATTTATAAATGATCAATTTTATTCTGAAAGTAAAGCTAAAAGTATGATCCAAAGAGGAAACTCAATTAATAAGATTAGAAATTATTTAATTGGAAAAGGGATTAACGAAACATTTATTAAGGATACGGTCAATAAAATAAAGGAAGATAATTCGGATCAAGATTTTTTCTCTGCAATAAAATTATGTAAAAAGAAAAGAATTGGTCCAGCTAGAGCAGAGGATAATAGAACTTTATTTTACAAAAAAGATATATCTTTACTTGCAAGAAATGGTTTTGATTTTGAAACATCAAAAAAAGTAATGGATATAGAAAAAAATGAATATCTAAAAATAATAAATCTACTTTGACTTTTTATCTTTTTCTTCTTTTACAAGCTGATTAATTTTATTTCTTATATAATTTTTTACGAAAACAAACACTATTAATCCAAAAATTGAAACACATACAATTATTATTAGTATTATTCTTAATTGTTCATCCATTATAAAATATTTTTATTTTTCAAAATTATACTTGGATTTTTTAAATCTTTTTTCCCATACAAAATTTCATTTCCTTCAAAATCAGTTACCGTTCCACCTGCATGTTCTAAAATTGCATGACCAGCTGCTATATCCCATTCATATGCCCTTGGCTCAGCAACATAACCGTCATATTCACCAGCTGCAACGACACAGAATTTCAAAGAACTTTTCATTCTAATATTTTCTTTTACTCCCAAATCATCATAAATTTTTTGAATTTCAGGTTTTATTTTAGTTGAGTATGAAATAAATTTTAAATTTTCTGTTTTCCTAGCAGGTAAATTACTTAAGTTTGTTTTTTTATTATTATTAAGCTCAAAAGCATTACCTTTTTCGTATGAGTAAAACATTCTTTTTTTTGCAGGAGCATTTATTAATCCTGCAACAGGTTTGTTATCGATTATCAAGCCAGCATTAATGGTAAATTCTTCTAAATTATTAATATAATCATAAGTTCCATCAATAGGATCAACTAGCCAGAAATCTTTTAAATTTAGGTTATCTTTATTTTCAGAGGTCTCCTCTGAAATGATAGGTAAATTAGGAGTAATATCAGAAATTTTTTTTGATATAAATTTGTTTACTTCCAAATCACCATTACTTACAGGTGTATTATCTGATTTTATTTTTTTTACCAAACCCTTTTCTCTTAATTGAATAGCCAAATCTCCAGCCTCTAAAAAATTATCAATCAAATTTTCAACAATCTCTTTTAAATTCAACTTCATTTTCCTAGTTTTTTTAATTCAACATTTTTTGCGTTAATTACTTTTTTTCCAGCATTTTCAAAATTAACTGTCACTTTATCGTTAATTATAGATTGTACTTGCCCAATTCCCCATTCCTTTTTTTGAGGATTAGTGACTTTGTCACCTGGTTCATAATCTAAAATCATTTAATTTAACTTATATTGTAAATAAGTATAAATACCACCTAATGAATAAAGATTTAAATTCTATTGGTTTAGATAAAAAACCCTCAGATACTACTATAGTTGTCGCAATGTCTGGTGGAGTAGATTCTTCCACTGTAGCAGGTATGATGAAAAAAGAAGGTTACAATGTAATTGGTATAACACTAAAACTTTACGACGATGGCAAAGAAGTAGCTGCATCAAAACAATGTTGTTCAGGTCAAGACATAATGGACGCTAAACGTGTTGCACATAAGTTAGGTATAGAGCATAAAATTTTATATTACCAAGATAAGTTTAAGCAAGGTGTTATAGATAATTTTGTAGAGAGTTATTTAAAAGGTGAAACTCCAATTCCATGTGTTCAGTGTAATCAAAGTGTTAAATTTAAAGATTTATTTGGAGTTTCAAAAGAACTCAAAGCTGATGCATTAGTTACGGGCCATTACGTAAAAAGTATTACAGAAAATAAAACTACAAATATGTATAGAGCGATAGATGAAAATAGAGACCAAAGTTATTTTTTATTCAATACAACTAGAGAACAATTAGATTATTTAAGATTTCCTTTAGGTGGAATGTTAAAAGACAAAACTAGAGAAATTGCAAAAAATCTAGATTTAAACGTTGCTGATAAACCTGATAGTCAAGACATCTGCTTTGTTCCAAATGGTGATTATGCTTCTGTAATACAAAAGTTTAGACCAGACTCCTTTCAAAAAGGAAATATAAAAAATTTAGACGGAGATGTAATTGGTGTTCATGATGGAATTATCAATTTTACAATTGGACAAAGAAAAGGAATTAAAGTTTCAGATAAAGAAGCCCTATATGTTTTAAAGATAAATTCAGATAAAAATGAAATAATAGTTGGTCCTAAAGAAAAACTTGGAAAAAAAACGATTTCTTTAAAGGAAATAAATTTATTAACTAATAAAGAGGATTTAGATCAAAATTTATTTGTTAAAGTTAGATCTACTGGAAGTCTTCTAGAAGCAAAAGTTGATCTTAAAGATAACAATAATGCTAAAGTTAATTTACTAATTCCTGAAGATGGCATTTCACCTGGTCAGGCATGTGTTTTTTATCGTAAAGACCAGTTTGGCCACAAAGTGCTTGGTGGTGGTTGGATTAAAGAATAGCAGAAGAATTATTTCTTCTTATTTTTTCTTTTAGCTCTTCTTTTTTTAGACCCTTGTTTTCTTCGGCCTCTATGTTTCTTTGGGTAACTCATTTAGTCCTATTTTAATTTTATTGACGTTTTTCATGGGATATAGCATTGTCTTAATAACATATCAAATTTATTATGGGTAATTCCTTCAAGACTTTCCTGAAACATACAGCTAAAGATTTTCATAATCAGTCAGTAAATCCTCCTGTGGTTAGAGCTTCTACTATTATTTTTAAATCTATGCAGGACATTAAAAAAACTCAGAATAAATATTTGAAAGACCCAGTAAGTGGAAATTTTGATTATGGTCGACAGGGCACATCCACAACATATGCTTTACAACAAATTTTAAGAAAAATTGAAGAATGTTATAAGGTTTATTTAACCCCCACTGGTTTTGGTGCAATATTTCTTGGTGTGTTAAGCGTTGTGAAACCAGATGATGAAATACTTGTTACAGACTCAGTTTACTCGCCATCAAGACTTTTAACAGAAACATACCTTAAAAAATTTAATATCAGAGCAATATTTTATAATCCAAATGACTTAAATGATCTAAAAAGTAAGATTACAAAAAAAACAAAGCTTATTTTTGTTGAAAATCCTGGAAGCAACACTTTTGAATTTCAAGATTTATCTAAAATAGTTGCATTGGCAAAAAAAAATAAAATTTATACAGCCATAGATAACACTTGGGGGACACCTTACTTTCTTAAACCAATAAAGCTAGGTTTTGATATGTCGATTGTTTCTGCAACAAAATATTATTCTGGTCACTCAGATGTAATGGGTGGTAGTTTAGCCATAAGTAAACGAGTTTTTAAATTAGTAGAAGCAACAAATAAAGTTTCAGGATTAAGATTAGGTCCTGATGATGCGTATTTAATTCTAAGAGGTATTCGAACTTTAGATGTAAGATTGGAAAAACATCAGGAAAATGCACTTAAAGTCTCCAAGTTTTTATCAAAACAGAAAAAAATAATTAAAGTTTTTTATCCATATAAAAAAGGTAGTCAAAATTATAAATTATGGAAAAAATATTATTCTGGAGCATCAGGTTTATTAGGATTTAAAATAAAATCAAAAAATAAAAACTCAGTGTTAAAATTTGTTAATTCTTTAAAACTTTTTGGGTATGGATTTAGTTGGGGAGGTTTCGAAAGCTTAGCACTTTATCAAACACACCAAGCACTAGGTAAGAGACAATTTACACATATAAATAAAGATGAACATATAATAAGGATGCATATTGGACTTGAAGATCCTAAAGATATTATAAATGATATAAAACAAGCATTAAAATTTATTAAATGAGTTCAGAAAGTTTTACTATTAGCAAAAAAGCACTAATCACCTTAATTGCTGCTTCTATTGTTGTAATTATTTCTTTAGGAATAAGACAGACCTTTGGATTGTTTTATTTTGATTTTAATACTGACTTAGATATTTCCATTTCTCATTTTGGTTTTGTTATGGGATTGCAGTTATTACTTTGGGGAGTATTCAGTCCATTGTTTGGTGTAATTACTGATAAATACGGAGGAGCTGTTGCAATATTTATTGGTTTTGTTTTTTATTTAGTTGGGGTTTTGCTTTTTTATTCTGGCTATAATACTGGAGGTTATTTTACTTTAACTATAGGAGTGATGGTTGGAATAGGCTTAGGCTCCACTGCAATAGGTATCCCAGTATCAGTAGTAGCCAAACATTTTCCAGCATCTAATAGAACTATTGCAACAGGAATTGTTACATGTGCAGGTTCATTTGGATATTTTGTATCACCTTTACTTGTAAGATATTCCTTAGTTGAAACAGGCTGGGAAAATACTCTTTTATATTTTTCTCTTCTTTTAGGATTAGGATTAGTGGTAGCTTTGTTTGTTAGTACTCCAAAAGTACCTGTAGGAGTTAATCAAGATAACAATCAAACAGCAAGAGATGCTCTTAAAGAGGCATTTGCTAACAAAAGTTTTATTTATCTCACTTTAGGTTTTTTTGTTTGTGGTTGGCATATTGCTTTAGTAGCAACACACATTCCTACTTATATGGCAGACAAAGGTTTGCCTGACTGGACGCCTGCAATGGTTTTAGCTTTGATTGGTGTATTT
>CACNTU010000008.1 GCA_902623415.1 uncultured Pelagibacteraceae bacterium | reverse complement strand
AATACAATGTAAAAGAGTGGTTAATGCAAGCCACGGCATTAGAGAAACATTCTCAACTGGATCCCAAAACCAAAAACCTCCCCAGCCCAATTCGTAATAAGCCCAAATTGATCCAAGCAGTATTCCTAAAGTTAAAAATATCCATGAAATTAGGATCCATTTTTTTTATATGGGATGCCCAACTAGTAGAAATAATTTTTAAACTTGTTGCCGCCAAAACAGATGAAAAAATAATTGAAGAACCAACATAGCCTAAATATAAAACAGGTGGATGAATTGCTAAAGCAGGGTCTTGTAAAATTGGGTTTAATCCAAGACCTTCAGTAGGTATTGGAAAAATATAATTAAAAGGATTTGATGTTTTGATTAAAAATAAAAAGAAACCAACTATTATTATTTGTTGAAAAACTAGAGTTAAAATTTTGTATTTTACTGGTTGATTTTTAGTTCTTACTAAAAATAAGAAAATAAACAACGTTAAAACAAGTAACCATAATAATAAACTACCTTCATGATTTCCCCAAGTTCCACTTATTTTGTAAAATAATGGTTTGGTAGTGTGAGAATTATTAAATACTGTTTCATTACTAAAATCCGAAATAACAAAAGAAAAAATCAAACACAAAAAACTAATGACAACAAAAAATAATTGTAAAAATGTAAATGATAATATTTTGGTATCTAAAGTGTTTGAGTTATTAAAATTTTTATATGAAAAATAAAATAATGATAATCCAATAATTAATCCTATTACTAATGAATAATATCCAATAAGATTATAGATCAATTTATTTTTCTCCTAATGCTTCTTTTACTTCCGGAGGCATATAATTTTCATCATGCTTCGCTAAAATTTTTGTTGCAGAGAAAAAGTTTCTATCTTTCAAAAAACCTTCTGCAACAACCCCTTTTCCTTCAGCAAATAAATTTGGTACTGCTCCTGAGTAAGTAACATTTATTTCATTTTTAAAGTCTGTAATTATAAAATTAACTTCATTTGAACTTATGGAAATAGAGTTTTTTTTAACCATTCCTCCAACTCTAATTTTGTTTTTATCTATTTCAGAAAGTGATTTTATCTCGGAAGGCGATTGAAAATATACAACATTTTCCTTTAATGATTTTAAAATCAAAAATGTTGTTAGAATTAAAGTAATTAAGATTATTACTACAAGCACTAATCTTAATTTAACTTTTCGACCATACATGGTTTAAAAGTTAATTATTTGTTACGTTTGCTAAAATTTCTTTATTTATTCTTTGTGATTTTGCAGAATTAGCTTGCTCAGCAGTAAGTGATCCAAATTTAGCAACAAATTTGTTTTGTTCTTTAACAAATTGCATTTTAGTTACCAAATATAAACCTAGGAAACTTAATAAGGTAAAACTAAAAGCAGATAACACGTACACCGCATATCCATTCATAAAAAGTAATTCATTTATCATAATCTATCTAAGCCTTTATTTTTAATTTTTATCAGTTCTGTATTATATTTCATTAAGAAAATTAACAATGAAAAAAGAGCAAATGCCGCAGTCATTATCAATAATGGGTAAAGCATTGATGAATGAATTGAGCTTTTTGACAAAATATTAATAGATGCAGGTTGATGTAGTGTATTCCACCAATCAACTGAGTACTTTATAATTGGAACATTAATAATTCCTAAAATAGTTATAAAAGTTGAAATCTTATAGACTTTTTCCTCCTTATCATAAATTCTCCATACAATTAAATACATTGCATAGAACAAAGCTAATATTAGCATTGAAGTAATTCTTGCATCCCAAGCCCACCAAGTTCCCCAAGTTGGTTTTCCCCAAATTGATCCTGTGACTAAAGCTATAATATTAAAAACAAATCCTGAAGGAGCTAAACTTTTAGAAATTAAAAAAAAGTTTTTGTTTCTAAATACAAAACCACAAATAGATAACAAAGTTATAGAAGAAAATATTCCAAGTGAAATCCAGGCGGCAGGAACGTGAACATACATAATCCTAACTGCATCACTTTGTTTGTAATCTTCAGGAGATATGACTAATGCTTCAACTAAACCAACACTTAATATAACAATAAACAAAAATAAAACGTACTTAGGTGCTTTTGACGTGATTTTGAAAATCTTGTTAGGTTCAAAAAGTTTAAACATATTTTATTTTAGAATTTTTTTTGGTGATTTCTATTATGAAATAGTATTCTGATCAAGAATGCAGAGGGGAGATCATAAGATTGAAATTAACGTTTAACACTCTTGACCAGAAGATACTAAAAATATAACTAATTTGTATGGCCTAGATTTGAGCTAAATGTGGTTGAATGATGGTTGCCTTAATTAGAAAGCTTGAAATAACTAGAGCCTTTTTTTCCTGAAAAAATCTCTTCAATTAAAGGGTGTTTTATTGGTTCATCAGAGTCATCCATCAGCAAGTTTTGCTCAGAAACATAAGCTTCATAAGTTATCTCATCATTTTCTGCTAATAAGTGATAAAAAGGTTGATCTTTTCTTGGTCTAACATTTTTTGGAATAGACTGATACCATTCTTCAGAATTATTAAACTCAAAATCAACATCGTAAATCACACCTCTAAATTCAAAGTGTTTATGCTTTACAATGTCTCCAATTGAAAATTTAGCTTTTTGAACTGGCATTGGACTTAGTATGGGTATTTAGAAATAAAAATCAATGCTAAAAATATAAATGTTTTGTGATGTGGCAAATATGTTAATATCTTTTAAGTGAATAAATCTTTTTTAAAATTTGTTACTGATTTCGGTCCTTTAGCAATATTTTTTTTCTATTATTACAATAGTGGTAAAAATTTATCTGTAGCAATACCTCCACTAATAGTTGCAACTTTAGTTGCATTAGCAGTAGTTTGGTTTTTTGAAAAAAAAATTCCTCCAATGCCTTTGGTAAGTGGAATTTTAATTACTTTTTTTGGTGGATTAACAATCTACTTTAATGATCCTATATTTATTTACGTTAAACCAACTATCATTAACATTATGTTTGCTCTTGCGTTATTTTTTGGGAAATATTTTACCAATGAACCTATTCTTAAAAAAATTATGGGTAAATCTATTCCTCTAACTGATATTGGTTGGGAAATTCTTAATAAACGATGGATGTATTTTTTCTTTGGTCTTGCTTTATTAAATGAAATTGTTTGGAGAACTCAAACAGAAGAATTTTGGGTTAATTTTAAAGTATGGGGAATGCTTCCAATAACAATAATATTTACAGGGTTTCAGGTACCATTAATTAATAAACATAAGATTGATGCGTAGTAATTTAAAATTAGTAGTAAATAATCCGCATAATAAAATAGAAGAAAAACATTTTTTTGAAAAAGATGAGCTAAAAATTATATTAGACTTATATGCCAAGATGGTTTCTGAAGGTTCTTGGAAAGATTACGGTTTAAGTATATCAAGTAAGCAAGTGGGGTTTAGTGTTTTTAGAAATGCTACTGAAAATGCCCTATATAAAATTTGTAAAAATTTTAAGCCTAAAAATAAAAATCTTAAATATTTGATTACTGATACGAGTGGCAAAATACTAAAAAATTCTTACGATCTTAGAATTTTATTAAAAAATACCAACTGGAAGAAACTTCAAAAATAAATTTATCTTCTTTGACCAAATAATCTTAGCAACATTATAAATAGATTGATAAAATCTAGATATAAAGTTAAAGCGCCCATAACAGCTTTCTTGCCCATTAACTCTCCTGAGTCTGACGCAACATACATATTTTTGATTTTCTGAGTGTCATAAGCTGTTAAACCAACAAATATTAAAACACCTAAAATTGAAATCACAAAATACATCATAGAAGATTTCATAAAGATATTAACAATTGAAGCTATAATTATTCCAATTAGACCCATCATTAAAAAAGATCCTAACTTTGTAAGATCTCTTTTAGTTGTATATCCATAAATACTCATCGCTCCAAATGTTGCAGATGTAATGAAGAAAACTCTTGTTACACTCATTCCAGTATAAACCAATAAAATTGAAGATAATGATAGACCCATCAATGCTGCAAAAACCCAAAAAGTTGTCTGTGCCTTTGATGCACTCATTTTATTAATTCCAAAACTCATGTAAAAAACGATACCTAGAGGTGCTAACATTACAAGCCATTTAAGACCTGATAAATAAATTGCATTCCCCATCTGCGTTAGACCAACGATTGAACCTGCATCATTAGTAACAACAGACATTTTAAATGTTAATAGTGCTACTATTCCAGTTAGCAATATACCTGTTGCCATGTAGTTATAAACTTTTAGCATGTAGGCTCTTAAGCCTTCATCCATTACAGCAGCTGTTTGTTGTGCTGCTTTTGCTCTATTTAGTATTCCGTTTTTATCAAATTCCATAATAGGTAATATATATATTCTTTTACTAATTATTCAAGATACCTTAAAAGATTAACAAAATTTTAACTTAATATTTCTAATGAATTACAAAAATTTAGGTAATACCGATATTAAAGTGAGTACAATTTGTCTCGGTACTATGACGTGGGGAGAACAAAATACTGAGCTTGAAGCATTTGAACAAATGGATTTTGCTTTAGATCAAGGAGTAAACTTTTGGGACACTGCTGAATTATATGCGGTACCACCAAGAAAGGAAACCTATGGTGATACAGAAGAAATTATTGGAAACTGGTTTGAAAAAACAAAAAAAAGAGACAAAATCATTCTTGCAACAAAAGTTGCTGGTCCAGCAAGAGATTATTTAAGAAGTGGAGAAAATAGTTTTACAGGTCCAAACTTAGAAACTGCTTTAAATGACAGTCTTAAAAGACTTAAAACTGAATATATAGATTTATATCAACTTCATTGGCCAGAAAGAAATGTAAATAATTTTGGAAGACTTGGTTATGTTCATAAAGAAAATGAATGGAATAAATTTGAAGATATTCTTGCAGAGTTAAATAAATATATTGATCAGGGAAAAATAAGATACGTTGGTTTGTCAAATGAGACCCCTTGGGGTGTTTTAAATTATCTTCAGTTATCCAAAGATAAAAAGTTGCCAAGAATGATGTCAATCCAAAATCCTTATAGTTTATTAAATAGATCTTACGAAGTTGGACTAGCTGAAGTTTCTATAAGAGAAAACATTGGCTGCTTAGCTTACTCACCATTGGCAAGTGGATATTTAAGCGGAAAGTATAGAAACAAGAATTTCCCTAAAGGATCGAGAATGGAGAGAGATTTCGATTTCTGGACAAGGTATAGAAAGCCAAATACTGAGGATGCCGTTGAATATTATTATAAAATTAGTGAAAAGTTTGATCTAGATATGAGTCAGATGGCGATAAAATTTTGTGAAATCCAGGACTTTATGACTAGTGTAATAATTGGAGCAACTACAATGGAGCAGTTGAAAACAAATATAGAAAGTGTAAATGTAAACTTATCTGATGATATCATTAAAGAAATTAATCACGTACAAACAATTTATCCAAATCCATGTCCATAATTAAAAAAATTACAATATTGTTAGGAATACTTTTTATAAGTGGTATTGCTCAAGTTTCAGCTCAGGAAATTAAAAAAATTGGTAAATATAAAGATTGGGATGCAATGGTCGTTATAGATGCTGACGGTAAAGTATGCTTTGCACAATCTTTACCTATTTTGCAAGCACCCAAAACTAATAAAAGAGATGCAAAATTATTTGTAGCATTTAGACCAAACGACAGTATAAAAAATGAAGTAAGTGTTACCCCGGGTTATGAATTCAACAAAAATAATTCTGTAACAGCTGCTTCAGGGAAGAATAAATTTAAATTTGATATTAAAGAACAAGGTTTTGCTTGGATTGCAGACAATAAAATCGAATTAAAAATGATCAAACAAATGAGAAAAGGA
The DNA here is from genome assembly GCA_902623415.1 of uncultured Pelagibacteraceae bacterium. Taxonomy (GTDB): domain Bacteria; phylum Pseudomonadota; class Alphaproteobacteria; order Pelagibacterales; family Pelagibacteraceae; genus Pelagibacter. The sequence continues at coordinate 28,449 of CACNTU010000008.1, read as the reverse complement.
TCTAGAATTATGATCACTGGATACAATCAACAAGGTTCTCAAACAATTGATCATTACTCATTGCTAGGATTTACTAAAGCTTATAACGCTTCAAGAAAAGCTTGTAGTTAATTCAATGAAATCAAAAAAGAAAATTGTTCTAGCTTATTCTGGAGGTCTCGATACTTCTATAATTTTAAAATGGCTTCAAGAAAATTATGATGCAGATGTAATTTGTTATACAGCAGATGTTGGACAAGAAATTGATAGAAAAAAAATTATTACTAATGCAAAAAAATTTGGTGTTAATAATATAATTATTAAAGACTTAAAAGATATTTTTGTTAAGGATTATGTTTATCCCATGATCAGAGGACACGCGATCTATGAGGGTGTTTATTTATTAGGGACATCAATAGCAAGACCTCTTATTGCAAAAGATCAAATAAGAGTAGCTAAAAAATTTAAAGCCTATGCAGTTTCACATGGAGCAACTGGTAAAGGCAATGACCAAGTTAGATTTGAATTAGGCTATCATTATTTTGGTCCTAAAATTAAAATTATAGCTCCGTGGAGAATTTGGAAACTAAAATCTAGAACAGACTTAATTAATTATGCAAAAAAACATAGCATAGCTATTCCTAAAGATAAAAAAGGTGCACCTCCTTTTTCAGTGGATGATAATTTATTTCATACATCAACTGAAGGTAAGGTTTTAGAAAATCCAAAAAATTCTGCTCCAGAATTTATTTTTCAACGAACAGTTTCTCCTGAAAAAGCACCTAACAAACCATCTTTTGTTACTATTAATTTTAAAAATGGTGACCCTTTTGGAATTAATGGAAAAAAATTATCCCCAGCTAAATTATTAACAAAGTTAAATGATCTAGCAGGCAAAAATGGAATTGGAAGAGTTGACTTAGTAGAGAATAGATTTCTAGGTATTAAATCTAGAGGAGTGTATGAAACACCTGGTGGGACTCTTTTAATAAATGCTCATAGAGCAATTGAGTCTGTTACCTTAGACAAAGAAACTATGCATAAAAAAGATCAGATAATGTCTAGATATGCAGAGTTAATTTACAATGGTTATTGGTATTCAAAAGAAAGATTTAAACTTCAAAAAATTGTAGATTTAAAAAGAAGCAAAGTTAATGGCTCAGTTAAACTTAAATTGTATAAAGGAAATATTACAATTCAATCTAGAGTTACTAATAGCAGCGCTTACTCGATGAAAAAAGTCTCATTTGAAGAAAATAAGTCATTTAATAAATCTAACGTTGAAAGATTTATCAATTTTCACAAAAAAAAGCTTCGTTCTTAGTAACGTTTAGGACAAATTAACATTTGTTTAAATCACTAAAAATTATATCCTTAGATCATGGAATCAATAAAGAATTGGATGAGAGATGCTGCAAATATTTTATTTGATGATAGTAAGAATGATCTACGCGCACTTCCTAAAACAGTTAGATTACAAATTCTTTTAGTTTTAAGTTTTATTTGGACTACTGTTTTTAGTTTATATGTTTTTTCTTACACAACTTTTGCATTTGGATGGGCTGGGCTTTTTTTAGCTCATATAGGTTTAATATTTGCCGTCTATATGACTTTTAAACAATTCCATAGAGCAGAAGAGAAGTCTGCAAGTGTTTTTCAAACAAAAAACTTTGATCCTTTTAAAATCATGGTCATAGTTTTTGTAATAGTATTTATTTTTGTATTTTCAAAAGGTATTGAAGTTTTAACAAGTCCAAACCCGAATTCTTATTCAATCCCTTATGATGGTCCCTTAAAATCTGCAATTGAAAAATGGTTACCTTTTAGTAAAGATAAATAATGGATAAGATAGCAAAAAACTTACAGTTAGCATTAATGGTTATTATCTTAATCAGTACTGTTATTGCTGTTGGGATTGAAATGAAAAACATGTTTTTAAATCAATCTGTTACATTAGCAGATTTGCTTTTAATGTTTCTTTATTTGGAGGTACTAGCAATGGTTAGGGTTTTTTGGAACCAACAATCTATTAGTATTACACTACCACTTCTTATTGCGATTACCGCCCTTGCACGATTTATTATTCTACAAGGCAAAGAAATGGATCCTACTGCACTTGTTTATGAAGCAGTAGCTATTTTGTTAATAGCTGGAGCCATTGTTGTTTTAAGATTAAGACATAGTGACAAATTAGGTCTTAAGAAAAAAAAATCAAAATAATTTAAAATGATATTTGAAGCTTCAAGGGCTAAGGCCTTAAATCAATTAAATAATTTTGTTGAGAATAATCTTGGAGAATATTCAAAATTAAGAAATTTTGATTTTGGACCTGAAAAAAGATCTAATATATCTTGCTTATCACCATATATAACCCATGGAATAATTAATGAACAAGAAGTCATTCAGAAAGCTCTAAGTAAATTTTCTTTTTCAAAAAATGAAAAGTTTATTCAAGAAGTTCTATGGCGAACTTATTGGAAAGGTTGGTTAGAACTTAGACCAAATGTTTGGGCTGATTATCTTATCGAATTAAATCAAATCAAAAATGAATTTAAAGATAATAAAGATTATATTGCAGCAATCGAAGGAAAAACAAAAGTAGATTGCTTTAATGAGTGGGTGAAAGAGCTTAAAGAAAACAATTATTTGCATAATCACACAAGAATGTGGTTTGCTAGTATTTGGATTTTTACTTTAGAATTGCCTTGGCAATTAGGTGCAGAATTTTTTATGCAACATCTTTATGATGGAGATGCTGCATCAAATACTCTTGGGTGGCGATGGGTTGCGGGTGTTCAAACTCAAGGAAAACATTACCTTGCAAGTGAATGGAATATTAAAAAATTCACTAACAATAGATTTCAAAATATAAAATTAAATGAAAATGCTCCTCCAAAAGTATCTGAAAAATTTTATCAAATAATTAAACAGGATTTCAATAACCCACAAAAGATTGAAAATAAGAATCTTTTAATTTTTGAAAATAATCTCTCATTTGAAATCACTGACTTTAAGGAAAAAAACTTTAAAAAAATTTACTTAGTTTCTAATAAAAATGAAAATAGAGCAATAAAACTCAGTGAAAAGTTAGTGAAATTTAAATCTCATTTAATAGAAGACCAAGAACAAAGATTAAAAAATCAATCTATTGATTGTCAAATTATAGATATAAGTGAATTAACAAATATTGAAAATTATTACAGTTTGTATCCAACTGTAGGTGAAAATTTAGATTTTTTAAATTCTAATAATTTAAAGATAGATTTTTTATATAGAAATCTTGATCAATTAGCTTGGCAATACTGTAATAAAGGTTTTTTTAATTTTAAAAATTATATTCCTAAAATAATTTCAAGTTTTAATTAAAACCAACGAACCATTCCAATAATTCCAGCGGTTGCATAAAAAAATTGCAAAAATAAAATTCCTTTATGACCACCTCTATAGGCCCAAATTCCAATTAAAATGGCTGACAATAACAGTAGACAAAAACCAAAAAATTCTATCCCTATATTTAAAGCGACAAACAAAGAATATAATATTGCAGTTATAACCCCTGCCCATTCAAAGATTTTATTATTCATAAAAGTTTTTTAAAATTATTATAAAGGATTGTAGAATAGTTATTCATATCTTTCATGTTATCTTTTGCAGATTGATCAAACTTTTCTAATGCACCAATACCAAGCTGATCCTCCAAAGCTTTTTTATACTCCGGAACACACCCCCATTCATTGACAGTAGTATCTTTTATTTCTATATGAAATTGAATTCCATAAGCATGATTTTGATATTTAAAAATTTGATACTTTGTGATTGGAGAAGAGGCTAATAAAGTTATATCTTTATTGTTTTCAATACCCTGAACCTCATAAGAATGCCATTGTAAACTTTTAATTTTATCTGGAAATTTTGAAAATAATTTATCTTCATCTTTTTCATTAGAGAAATTAATATCCATAATCCCTATCTCTGCTGGTTTAGATTTAACTACTTTACCACCAACTACTTCTCCTAAAAGCTGACAACCTAAACAAAAACCCAAATAGGGTTTTTTTAGATTAACAACAAATTCTTTAATTGCTTTCTTTTCTTCTATTAACCAAGGATGTTCTTGTTCCATATAAGTATCCATTGGACCTCCCATACAAAACATGCCATCAAATTTATTTAAATCGTCTGGTATTTTTTTACCTTCATCTAACTCAATAGTAGTTAAGTTAAATCCATCAGCTAACATTAAATCTTTAATATAACCTGGGTCTTCTATTTTAATATGCTGTAGTACTATTATGTTCACTAAACTTAGCTTAGCTTAGAACACTTCTTGGAACAATATTTTACTCTATCCCAATTTAACTTCCATTTTTTTCGCCAAGTAAATGGTCTTTTACAAACTGGACAAATTTTTGTTGGTAAATTTTCTTTTTTCATCAAATTGTATTTAGTTTAATAAATTTATCAGCTTCAGATAAAATTAATTTTTTTCTATCAGATTTCATTTTATCAAATATTCTTACCATCATCGATAGACGAGGATTTTTTAAAAAAAATTTTCTATTTCGGTCAATAAATCTCCAGTAAAGACCATCCATGGTGTTACACCAATCACCTTTTTTAAAATCCATCATTTTCATAAAATAACTAGAGCCACAAATATAAGGTTTGGTTGCAAAAATTCCTCCATCACTAAATAATCCCATTCCATAAACATTAGGAACCATTACCCAATCTGAAGAGTCTACGAACATTTCCATGAACCATTTGTAAACAATTGTTGGCTTAATTTCACAGAGGTTCATAATATTTGATAAGATCATTAACCGTTCAATGTGATGTGACCAACCATGATTAATTGCATTTTTAATTGCATAATCCAAAGGTGGAAGACCAGTGGTTCCATCGTACCAAGAATTTTTCATTTTTCTATTTTGTTTGAAAAAATTTCCATTTTCCATTTCTTGAGAATAGGACTGATAAATCCCACGCATAAATTCTCGCCAACCAATCACCTGGCGAATGTAGCCCTCTAAAGAATTCATTCTAATTTTATTTTTTTTATGAAAATCTAAAATTTTTTGGATAACAAATTCAGGAGTAATTAAACCTAAATTTATATAAGGACTTAATGCACTATGAAATAGAATATTATCTTTTTGATCAACTGCATCCTCATAATCGCCAAATAAGTTTGATTTTTCTTTTATAAAAAAATTTAAAAGTTTAACTACATCTTCGTATTCTGTTGCAAACCAAAATTTATTTGTACTCCCTGGGTGATTTTTAAATTCCTTTTCAATAATAGGCTTTAATTTTTTTGTGTGAGCGGTTTCATTTATTTTTGGAAATTTAGGGATTAAAATATTTTTGGGTAATTTGTTTCTGTTATCCTCATCAAAGCTCCATTTTCCCCCGATAGGATTACCATCTGAACCCATCAATATTCCAGATTTTTTTCTAACATCTTTGTAGAAAGTTGCCATAAAAGGTTTTTTTGATTTTGATAAATAATTTTTAAATTCAGCTCTTGAATTTAAAAACATGGGAGTTTGAATAATATTCCAGTTTATTTTTTCTTTTTTAAAAAATTGTGAAATTTTTTTTTCAAAAAATTTATCTTCTACTTCAAAACTTGAAATTTCTTTTACTTTTTTTTGTGTAATTATTTTTTTTAATTTTTTTAAATAATCTTCATTAAATTCTTTATCCTCGATTTTATAATAATCTAATTTAAATTTATTTTTTCTTAATCCATCCGCATAAGAGCGCATAGAAGATAAAAATAATAAAATTTTTTGTTTATGATGCTTTTCATAAGTGCATAAACCCTTATCTTCAGCCATAAAAAATAGGTGGTCTTTTTTGAAGCGGTCTAGGTATTTTGTTGGAAATAATTGATTACCAAGTATAAAAAATAACTTCATAGTTAAATATAACTAATAAAATTTTTTATGTCAGAAAAATATGTAATTTTTGGTGCGACAGGTTCTATTGGGTCAAGTTTAGCGGAACAATTAAAAAACTCTGGAAACGATATTCATTTAGTTGCAAGAAATGAAAGTGAACTTAGTTCTGTCTCTGAAAAACTAGGATGCTCACATACCGTTGTAGATGTTTTAGAGGATGGGTTTATAGAAAAAGTTAAATCAGATATTTCTGAAATTAAAGGTCTAGCTTATTGTGTCGGTTCAATTGATTTGAAACCATTAAGAATGGTAAATGAACAAGACTTTCAGAAATGCATGAAACTTAATCTATATTCTGCTGTAGAAGCTATTAAAGGATTTCAAGAAAGTTTAAAAAAAAATAAAGGTTCGATAGTATTATTTTCGACCGTTGCTGCTCAAAGAGGTTTTACAAACCATGCAATCATAGCCTCAGCAAAAGCTGCTGTTGAAGGATTGACAGTTTCTCTTGCAGCAGAATTTGCTCCGAACATAAGAGTAAATTGTGTGGCACCAAGTTTAACAAAATCTAAAATAGCAGAACCAATGTTAAAAAATACTGCTATAGCCGAAGGTATTGCAAAAGCACACCCCCTTAAAAGATTAGGCGAAGGTAAAGACTCTGCCGCTCTTGCTAAATTCTTACTAACAGAAGATAGTTCTTGGGTTACAGGCCAAATAATTGCTGTAGATGGTGGTAGATCTAAACTTTCATAAAGTGGTCAAATATTTTATATCGATATTTTTCTTTTTAATATTTTCATCGAAAAGTTTTTCTGAAAATTTTACTTTTAAAGAATTAGCAGATTTAAACGAGCCATGGGGATCGTCTTTTATAAATAATGAAGAGCTTATTATCACTGAAAAAACTGGAAAAATAAAAATAGTAAATATTATTTCTGAAGAAGTTTATGAAGTTGAACATAACTTAAATTATTTTGTTCACGGACAAGGAGGTTTATTAGATATTATTTACCAAGATAATTACTTATGGATTTCTTATTCAGAAAATAGAGGGGATTGGAAAACTAGTACATCAATTGCAAAAGCTAAATTAAATAAAAAAAATTTAGATTTCAAAAATATATTTCAAGCTGAACCACCAATAGAATCTGGTTATCATTTTGGTTCAAGACTGGCTATTAAAGACAATTATCTTTTTGCTTCTGCAGGTGAAAGAGGTGGGGGTATGATTGCTCAAGATCCGACAAGCCATCCTGGCAGTATTATCAGAATTTATTTAGATGGTAGTATTCCAAAAGATAACCCTAAATTTGAAGGTAAATCAGATTGGTTACCAGAAATTTATCAAATAGGTGTTCGTAATCCTCAAGGTCTAACCTATTCCTCTTTTGATGGAAAAATTTATGCAAGCAACCATGGTGCAAAAGGTGGTGATTGGTTTGGTGAAGTAAAAAAGGGAGAGAATTATGGTTGGAAAATTTTAGGTTGGGGTGGAACAAATTATTCAGGGTCAAAGATTGGACCTAAATGGAAACCAGGTTTTACTAAGGCACTCCAATACTGGGTACCTTCAATAGCTGCAAGTGCAATAACCATTTATAAAGGAAAAGAATTTGATGAGTGGAATGGCGAAGCGCTCATTACTTCTTTAAAAGATAAATCATTAAGAAAATTAAACTTTCAAGATTCATCTAACATTCAAGAAACAATTATTTTCAAAGATATAATTGGAAGAATAAGAGATATACAAGTTCACCCTGTTAATGGAAAAATATATTTTCTTGCGGGAAATAGCTTATGGTTAATGGAGAAAAAAAAATAATATGAAAGAAAGACCTTATCATCATTTGCCTGATGGTACTTTCAGGAATCCAAAAGGATCTCCGGTAATAATATCTAGGTCAGGAAAATTTTCTTATAGAACTTTCAGTAAATTGAGAAAAAAAGTTGATTTAACTTATCCAAAAGAACATGTTATTGAAAAACAAAAAGTATTAGCTGATTTAGAAAAATATAAAGACAATGATTATATTGCTTGGATAGGTCACGCGACATATCTTATAAAATTAGGTGGAACTACAATTATAACAGATCCTGTATTTTCAAAGAATGCTGGACCACTAATCTTTGGTCCAAAAAGATTTACTAATCCTGCAATAAAATTAAATGAGATACCTAAAACGGATATATTTTTACTCACTCATAATCATTACGATCATCAGGATATGTCAACAATTAGAAATTTTCCTTTTAAAAGTGCAAAAGTATTAGCTCCACTAAATCTTGGTAAATATTTTAAAGGATATAAAGATGTAAATGAAATGGATTGGTATGATCAAATAATTATAAATGAGGATTTGAAAATTTCTTTACTTCCTGCAGTTCATTGGTCAAAGAGAAGTTTAACAGACACTAATAAAACTTTGTGGGGTAATTTTTTAATAGAACATAAAAATACAAAAATTTTATTTGCATGTGACACTGGATATGGGAAAGTCTACAAAGAACTAGGTGAAAAATATGGTCCTATTGATCTGACAATGATTAATATTGGAGCTTATAATTTCAAACCAATGTTTGATAAAACTATTTATCATACTACACCAGAAGAAGCCCTGAATGTTGCACAAGACCTAAAAAGTAAAAAAGTATTAGGGATGCATTGGGGAACATTTGTTTTATCATTAGAACCGATTATGGAACCCCCAATTAGATTTAAAGATAGTGCTGAAAAATATGGTTTTAATAAAGAAGATGCAATTATTTTTAAAATTGGAGAAGTTAGTCCTCTAAATAAATTATTATAGAGTTAAATACTTAATTGCAAAAAATATAGTCCCTATAGAAGCTATTGTAGAGACAAAAATTGCTTTAATTATATTTTCGGGACTTACATTATAAGCAGCACATAAAACTATAGAAGTAACTCCGCAAGGTGCAACACTAACGAAGAAAGCACCTGGTATTTCAGCTGGCAATCCTGCATTAAAAAACACTAATCCAATTAACAATAAAATTATCGGGGAAATGACTAATTTTAAAACTGAAATAGAAATAGATAATTTGTTAATTACATTTTTTGTATAAAATGAAAGAGTTATGCCAATTGCAAACAATCCAACTGGCGAAACACATGCCGCAAGTTTAGACAGAGTATATTCTATCGGTGTTTGATCAATATTAAATTTTAATAATAAAAATAATAGACCTATAATTATTGAGAGAATAAATGGATTTAAAAATAAATTTTTAATAAAATGAAATAAATTTACATTTTTTTTCGTAGATAATTCCAGAAAAAAAGCAATTACAGATAATAAAATTATCCCATCCATTAATATAATACTTGCAACTTGTGTAATTACATTTTGTTGAAAATAAATTTCTGTTATTGGCAAAAGCAAAGTCACGTGGTTTGATAAAGCAACTGTTAAAGCCCAAATTATAGACTCTGGGATTGATCTTTTAAAATATTTTAAAGTAATTAAGTAAGCGATAAATCCACATATCGATTGCATAATTAAATAAGAGAAAATTTGTTTAAAATCTACTTGTCCAATTTCATTTTGTGCTATTAGCTTAATAATCAATGCTGGGACAGCAATATAGAACAAGAAAAGATTTAAAATTTTAGCATGGCTAAGGTCTAAGACTTTTAACTTACCAAATAAAAACCCTAAAAAAGTAATAAATATAAATGGAGTTAGTCCTAAAAAAATTGTGAACATAAATTATTTGATTGTTATTCTATAATTATTTGATTGTTATTCTATGCATTATTCTATTTCCTTTGAAAGGTGTTGCTTGATGAAGCATAGATCTATTATCCCATATAGCCAATTGATTTTTTTCCCAAGGCAATGAAAATTGAAACTTCTTCTTAATTTGATGGTTAAATAAAAATTTTTTTAACTTTTCTTGATTTTTTATCTTTGAGCTAAAACCAACAAAATGACCTGGACTGCAATAAATAGAATAATTTGTGCTGATTTTCATAATTATTTTATGTGAAGATTTAAGTTCTTTAATATTTTTTCCTTTTTCTTTTACTCTTTCTTTTGTTGTAACCGAGATTGGACCCTCAGAGGAATATTTACCTTTAATATTTTTAAATTTTCTTTTTATTGGACTTGGTAATTCTTTATAAGCAAGATATTGAGAACAAAATTCTGTATTAGCTTTTCCTTTTTTTGGCACAAGTTTAGAAAGCAACATTGTAAATCTTGGCGGTTTTTTTGTATAAATCGAGTCTGTATGAAATTGTTCACCAAAACTTGGTCCTTTATCAGTTGATTTTCTTTGCACCACAGTAATTTGAGGAAATTTTTTATTTAAACCTTTTAGTCTTGGATAGTTGGCTAATTTTCCAAAATATTTCGCAAACTGAATATAAAATTTAGAAGTTAATTCTTGTTGTTTAAAATACAACATTCCATATTTATTCAGTGCTTTCTTAATTTTTAAAATATCTTTATTCGTAATATCTTTTAAATTTACAATTATTTCAGCTCCAATATTTTTTTTATTTGGAATTATTTTTAACATTTTTTAAAAAAAATTTTTTTAAGTGATTAATCGTTTGTTTAGGACTCTCCTCTGGAATGAAATGATCTGAATTAATTTCTGATCCATAAACTTTTTTGTTTGTGTATTTTTGCCAAATTTTAACTGATTTAAATTGCGTTCCAACAACTCCCTTTTTACCCCACAAAACTTGTATAGGAATATTTAATTTTTTTTTTCTGTCTTTTTTGTCATGCTCTAAATCTATAGTAGCCGCAGCCCTATAATCCTCACAAGTTGCATGAATTCTTTTTTTTTGTTTAAAGGCTCTAAAATATTCATCTTCAACTTTTCCAATCACACGTTTTGATGACCTATTAAAACGACTTTTTAACCATCTTTTAGGATCTGCCATTATCATTTTCTCTGGTAAAGGTGCTGGCTGTATTAAATAAAACCAGTGAAAATATCCTTTTGCAAATTTCATATCAGTATGCTCGTACATATCTAGAGTTGGACAAATATCTAATACACTTAAAGCCATAATCTTATTTCTATAATCTCTTGCCATTCTATGTGCAACTCTCCCACCTCTATCGTGTCCAGCAACAAAAAATTTTTTAAAATTTAATTTACTCATCAATTGAACCATATCTTTAGCCATTTCTCTTTTAGAATAATTTTTATGATTAGTACCACCAGGTAAAACTAAACTATCTCCATATCCTCTAAGATCAGCAACTATTACAGTGAAATATTTACTAAGCTCAGGGGCAGTCTTGTGCCACATCACATGTGTTTGGGGATATCCATGAAGTAATAATAAGGGGGGACCATTACCTTTAAATCTACAAAAAATTTTACCCTTGCTTACTTTAACAAATTTTTTTTTAAAACCATTAAACATGATTAAACTATTTAATTATTTAATAGTTTATTTTTCGCCTTTTCAAATTCCTCTTGAGAAATAATTCCTTTTTCTTTTAAATCATTCAATTTAGTAAGTTCATCACTTAAATTGCTGCTTTGTTCATCAGAAGTTTCGCTTGTCTCCCTACCCTCACTTTCAGCTTCCTCTTTCTCAGCTCTATTAGCTTCCTTAGATTTAAAACCATTCATTATTGCCATACCACCTAAGTATAAAACATAAGCCATAATAGGAATAACCAATCCAAAAAAAATTATTTTTTCCATAATTTATTCTTCATCCTCTTCACGCCAGTTTTTTTCATACATCAAATATGCAGCATAAATCACTGATATTGTGCCTACAATCATACCATAATCAAAACCAGTTTGCATGTCATGCAAATACCAACCTAGCTGGGTTGCTCCAATAGGTGGAACAGTAAGAAGTAAAAAAATTATTCCAAATCTGTAAGGTCGCTTAGGTTTTTTCATCCCAATAAACTAACAGATTACATCTTGGGGTTTAATTATTAAATTTGCGATCTTTTGAAACAGTCTATGGTATTTTTAAGTAAACAAGCAATGGTCATTGGACCTACACCACCTGGAACTGGTGTAAGTGCTTTTGCATTTTTTGAAACTTCATCAAAATGAACATCTCCAACTATACCATTGTCAGTTTTATTTATACCAACATCAATAACAATAGCATCTTTTTTAACCCAATCTCCTCGAACAAGTTCGGGTATACCTACAGCTGCAACAATTATATCTGCCTCTAAACATTCAGCTTTTAAATCTTTAGTTTTTGAATGAGTTATAGTTACGGTACAATTTTCTTTTAAAAGAAGTTGTGTCATTGGTTTACCATTTAAATTTGATCTACCCACAATCACAGCTTTTTTACCACTTAAATTAGGTTCAATCTTTTTTATCAATAAATAACATCCAAGCGGAGTACAAGGTATCGAACTTTCATAACCAGATGAAAGATTGCCTACATTCATTGGATGAAATCCATCTACATCTTTTAAGGGATCAATAGCTTCTATAACCTTCTGCTTATCAATATGCTTAGGTAAAGGAAGTTGAACTAAAATTCCTGAAACAGTTTCATCACGGTTTAGTTCTTGAATTTTTTCTAGAACAGTCTTTTCTTCAACTGAGTCTGGATATTTAATTACTTCAGATTTTAATCCTACCTCATTTGCTGACTTCTCTTTATTTCTTACATAAATTTGACTAGGTGTTAAATCACCAATCAGTATTACCGTTAAACCTGGTACTTTATTATGTTTTGATTTTAACTCTGCAACTTCTTCCTTTAACTCGGCTCTTAATTCTGCGGCTGCTTTTTTTCCATCAATTAAAATCATTTTTCTCTCTTAAAAAATCATTGGTGCGATGTACAGCTTCATACACATTTCGATAAACCAAATCAATAAAAGAAGAATGATTGGAGAAATATCTAGTGAACCTAAATTTGGCAAAAAACGTCTAATTTTATTAAGGAAAGGCTCGGTTAATTTGTAACTCAACTCTAAAATTGCATACACAAACCTATTTTGAGTATTAAGAACGTTAAAAGCTATTAACCAACTTACAATAACATTGGCGATTACAACATAAGAATACAATTTTAAAATTTGTAAAACTAAATAAAAAATAGCTATCATTTTTTCTCAACATAAATCGACTGACTTGGGAAAGCAAATGAAGCACCATTTTTTTCTACAATTTCCTTAATCGCAATTGCTAATCTTTCTTTTACATCAAGCCAATTATTCCAACTTCCTGTTTTTGTAAAGCATCTTACATACATATCTATTGAACTATCAGAAAATTTATCAACTCTTACCGCAACACCAATTGAGGTATTATAATCTTCGCTTGAATTAATATGACTTTCAATTTCATCTCTAATTTTTTTTAACTGATCTACCGTAGTGTCATATTGAAGTGTAATAATCCAACTAATTAACCAATTTGAAGTTTCACTTACATTTACAACTGCGTTTTCGGCAAATTGAAAATTTGGAATAATAGCAAGAGATTTATCAAACTTTCTAATTGTTGTTGATCTAAATCCAATCTTTTCTACCACACCTTCAATAATACCCTCGACAGCTATCCAATCTCCAATTTTAAATCTCTTTTCAACTAAAACTAAAATTCCCGATATTAAATTTTTGAATAAATCTTGTGCCCCTAATGCTACAGCAACACCAAACAATCCAAGACCTGCAATGATTGGACCTATTTTAATTCCCCACAATTCTAAAACTGCTGCTAAACCTAAAATAAAAATTAAAATTTTTAACGATTTAATTATCCAGCCAATAAGTTCTCTTGTTAACAATTTGTCTAAACCACTAAGTATGTATGAGATTGGTTCTATGATTTGGTGAATTACCCAAAAAATTAAAATAGTGATCAAAGTTCTATTAATTGTATCTACCACTTCTCTTCCTTCTAGTGAGAAAGTCATGTAGTAGCTTGCAATAAAAAATCCTAATACAATTGGTAAAAATCTTGCTGGACCTACAAGTGATTGAACAAAAGTATCATCTAATTTATTTGTTGTTCTTTTCGAGATAATTTCTAATTTTTTAATAACTAATTTACTTATTAGACCTCTAAAAATTAAGAATAGTAAAAATATTCCAATACCAATTAAAATTTGAAAAATATCAACACCAAGAATTCCTTTATTCCATACTGATAAAAATATCTCCGAAAAATTATTAATTAATTCCATTTCTAAATTTTATATAACAAAAACTCTTCTTCTCCAGGGTTAAAAAGAAAAATCTTTTTCCATTTAATTTCGTTCAGTATTGATGAGGTTTTTTCGCCTATACACATCAAATTTGTACTCATCCATAAATTTTCGGTTTGGTAAATCTTTATGAAATTTAAGAAACTTGACGCACTATTTTGAGAGTAAACATAGACCATATCAGGCATATTTAATTTTAATTCATTAACAAATTTCTCATCAAATTTTTGATTATGATCTACTCTGTAATTAATAATTCTTTTTACCTTAAAACCTTCACTTAATAACTGTTGATCTAAATCAACCGATATTTTTTCACCACTAACATAAAGTAATTCTTTATTTTTGGTCTCGTAACTTTGTATAATTAACTCCTTTAAGTTTGTAACATTTCCTTCAGCTGCAATTGTATTTTGAAAACCAAAACTTCTTGCTTTGTTTTCTGTAGCGTTTCCAACACAAAAGCATTTAATATTTTTATCTAATTTTACTGTGTTTAAAAATTTTACTGCATTTGCACTAGTAAAAACAATTCCACCATATTCAGAAAAGTTAATTTCTTCATAATTAACCTTTTCAATTGTTATTAATGGAAGATGAGAAACTTGATGTCCTAATGATTGAAATTTTAATATCATTTCAGAACAATCCTCCAGCGGTCTAGTTAACAAAATATGCATATTATCTTTTATATGAATTATTTGATTTTGTTTTTAAAAGCATTCCAATCTCTTTACCAATTTCTTTAAACTCATTCAAATTACCAACTTTTTTTTCATAAAATCTTTGTTTACCATCTAAAGAAAAAAGTTCAGCCTCCACTATAATCTTATCTCCATCAACCACTGAATGAGCGCCAATAGCTGTTTCGCAATCTCCATCTAAAACTTTTAAAATATTTCTTTCAAGGTGAGCTCTTTTATGTGTTTCCTCATGATTAATTTTGTTTAAAATAGAAATTATCTCATTATCATTCTCCCTGCACTGAACAGCAATTACGCCTTGTCCTGCACTAGGAATTATTTCTTCAGCTGAAAAAATTTCTGAGATTTCATTTTCAAATTTTAAAAATTTGATACCAGCATAAGACAAAATAATTGCATCATACATCCCATCATTCAATTTTCTAATTCTAGTATCTACATTTCCTCTAATTAGTTTACAGTTCAAATCCTGTCTTATTTTTTTAATTTGAAATTCTCTTCTGTATGATGAGGTACCAACAATTGACTTTTGATCTAAGTCTTTAAGTTTTTTTTTGTTCTTTGTAATTAAAATCTCCCTAGGATCATTTCTCTCAAGAAATGTATCTGTCCTTAATCCTTCTGTCTCATTAGCAGGCATATCTTTCAGTGCATGGACTGCAATATCAATATTTTTTAACTGTAGTTCTTTTTCAATATTACTGGAAAACAAACCTTTGCCACCAAGCTCAGATAATCTTATATCCTTTACTTCGTCACCTTTAGTTGTAATTGATTTAATTAAAATATCTTCATTACCAAGGTTGGTATTTTCAATAATCTTATCTTTAGCTTGTTGAGCATAAAGTAAGGCAAGCTTACTACCCCTAGATCCAATTATTATTTTTTTTCTCATAAAAAATTATTTCTTACTTGTATAAAGATTGTACAGTTATTAAAAACTATTTGAATGAGCAAAAAACCCTTAATTCTTGGAATAGAGTCTAGTTGTGATGAAACAGCAGCTTCTTTAATAACTGAAAATGAAGAAGGATTCCCTGTAGTTTTATCCAACATTGTTTCTAGCCAAGTGGAGGTTCATAAGGAGTTTGGTGGTGTAGTACCTGAACTAGCAGCACGTTCACATATTGAAAAAATTGATTGGATTGTCAAAAAAGCTATTGATGAAAGTGGAAGAAAAATTGAAGAAATAGATGCGGTTGCTTCTACCGCTGGTCCTGGATTAATTGTTTGTTTATCAGTTGGGTTAAGTTTTGGTAAAGCTTTCGCAACAGCAATGAATAAACCTTTTATAGCTGTTAATCATTTAGAGGGACATGCCTTAAGTCCAAAACTAAATACAAATTTAAATTATCCATATTTACTTCTTTTAATTTCAGGTGGGCACTCACAATATTTAAGTGTTCAGAACCTTGGTAAATATAAAAGATTAGGAACAACGATTGATGACGCTTTAGGTGAAGCATTTGACAAAACAGCCAAGCTTTTAGGAATAGAATTTCCAGGAGGACCTCAAATAGAAATTTTAGCTAAAAAAGGTGATCCAGAAAAATATGATTTACCAAAACCAATTTTCAGCAAAGGAGGATGCAATCTTTCTTTTGCAGGTCTAAAAACTGCCGTGTTGAAGATAAGCAAAACAATTAAATCAGAACAAGATAAATATGATCTTGCAGCATCTTTTCAAAAAACAATTGAGGAAATTTTATATAAAAAAACAAAAATTGCCTTTAATGAATTTGAAAAAATAAATGAACTCAGAGAGAAAACTTTTGTAGTCGCAGGTGGTGTTGCGGCAAATAAAAAAATTAGGTCTATGTTAATCAAACTATGTGAAGAAAATAATTATAAAAGTATTTTTCCAACGATAGAGTTCTGTGGAGATAATGCAGCAATGATTGCGATGGTAGGTTTGGAAAAATTTAAAATAAATCAATTTAGTAATTTAGATTATCCAGCAAAACCTAGATGGCCTTTAGATGAAAATGCAGCTTTTCTTAAAGGTGCTGGTATAGAATTATAGAACCTTATCTGAATTTTGGACCAGACATCCATAGGGCCAGCGTATTTCTAGATCCAGTTTCCACTTTTTTAACTTTATGATTTGTAAATGATGGGAATATTATTGCAGTCCCTGGTTGATTAAATTCTTTGCAAACTATTTCCCATGTTTTGAAAAGAAGTAATTCTCCACCATCATACTTTTCCTCTGACAAGTTTAATAAAGCTGTAAGTTTAATGTCTCTAACAGGATCTTTTGAAACAGCATCTATGTGCCAATTATATTCCGTTCCTTTTTTATAGATATTGTAATTTAATCGTTTTTGAGAGGTTATTGGATGAAGATCAAACCCAAAATAATTAATATTCGATGTATAACAAAAATCTAAAAAAGGTCCTAAATATTTTTGAATTCTCCCAAATCTTACAAACTTTACGTCTGAAGTTTTTTCTGCTCCTCTTGCATAATCATCCTCACCTTCAACAAAGTTTTGTTTGATGATGTTGTTTAATTCTTTAACCTGATCAAGATTGTATATTTTTCCAAACGAATAAGGTGCTTCTCTCATGATAATTTAGATTATCAATTTTAAAATATTTTTTAAAGCTAATTTAATTCTATTATCTTTATGTATTTACTATATTACATAATTTGAATGTATATATTATTTTTGGTATTAAATATCACTAATGAACGATTTAAATGTTAATGAAGCTATTCATGCTCATAGAGAAGGTAGGTTAAAAGAAGCTGAAGAACTTTATTATTCTATTTTAAAAAGCCAACCCACTAATTTAATTGTAAGAAATAACTTCGGTGCCTTGCTAATCGCTCTTGGTAGACTTGATGAAGCTGCAACAAATTACAAAAAAATAATTGAAATTAAACCTGATAATGCTGAGGCCCATAATAACTTGGGTGTAACTTTATTTAAGCTTGGAAAACTTAATGAGGTTGAAGAAGAATATAGGACAGCTATTAAAATTAAACCAGATTATTTTGAGGCCCATAATAACTTGGGTATTACACTGAAAGAACTTGGAAAACTTGATGAAGCTGAGGCATGTTACAGGACAGCTATTAAACTTAAACCAAATTATGAACTAGCACATAACAATTTAGCAAACACACTGAAAGAACTTGGAAAACTTGATGAAGCTGAGGCATGTTACAGGACAGCTATTGAACTTAAGCCAAATTATGTTGAGGCCCTTAACAACTTGGGTATCACATTGAAAGAGCTTGGAAAACTTGATGAGGCAGAGACAAGTTTTAAAAAAGCAATTAAGCTTAAACCAAATTATGTCGAGGCCCATAATAACTTAGGTATCACATTAAAGAAAATTGGAAAATTTGATGAGGCTGAGGCATGTTACAGAACAGCTATTAAACTTAAACCAAATTATGAACTGGGATATAATAACTTGGGCCTAATATTGAAACAATTTGGAAAACTTGATGAGGCTGAAGCAAGTTTTAAAAAAGCAATTAATATAAAACCTGATTATCCTGACGCAATTGTAAACTTGGATTATCTATTAAATGAAAAAGATTTGCTAGCAAAGATTTTCGAAACAAAAAAAAATTCAGAGAAAAATAAAAAAAGTAATATTAATTCTCAAATTAGACTTACATCAAACCCATTTATTTTTAATAGGAAAGTAGAAAAAGATCTTATTGGCAAACTTTATAAAATAAAAACTATGAAACTTGATGATGCAAATCCAAAATACCTTCATTATGGTAATGGAAGAACATCAGATTATCAATTATTTAAAAATGATTTTTCTATAATAAAAACTGTAGAAAGAGATTTAATCGATATTATGAAAAAGGCAGTTAACTCAAATATTTTTATAATGGAGTCTTTTTTTAATATTTTTCAAGAAGGAAGTGGTATAGTATCTCACAATCATTTGAATAATTTTGATAAAACTTTTAAATTAACTAACCAAAAATTCAGCCTAACATATTATCTCGATATAGGTGATCAAAATTCTAGTGAACCTGGAGCTTTAAAACTTGAAAACCCAAATAAAGAAATTTTACCATCGGAAGGTATGATATTAATTTTTCCCTCTAGTAGAATGCATTCTGCATCTTATAATGGGACAAGAGATAGGATTATGATCGGTGTAAATTTTTATAGTCTAATTTAAGATATTTTAATTAATGAAAATTAACTTATGTAGGACGAATTAATGAATTACTGGTTACTAAAGTCTGAACCAAATGTATGGTCAATCGATCAACAAAAAAAAACTGGGATTAAAGGTGCGCCTTGGGATGGAGTAAGAAATTTTCAAGCTGCAAAGAATTTAAAAAGTATGAGGAAAGGAGATCTTTGTTTTTTTTATCATTCAAATATTGGAAAAGAGATAGTTGGAATCGTAAAGGTTATAAAAGAATCTTTTGTAGATAAAACAGACAAAACAGGAAGGTTTGTTGCTGTAACTGTTCAATTTAAAAGTAAATTTCCTAAGCCTATAACGCTCGAAAGTATTAAAAAAAATAAGGATTTAAGCCATTTAGCTCTTATAAAACAAAGTAGACTTTCTGTAATGCCTATTGATTATAAAAGCTGGAAAATTATAAATAACATGAGTAGAATTTAGAAAAAAAATTATCCTATGCCAAAAAAAAAAAAGAAAAGCAAGGTAAGAAAAAAAAAGTCTAAAGTAAGAAAAAAAACCTCAAAAAAAGTGAAGAGAAAATCTAAAGTTAGAAAGATATCTTCTAAAAAAATAAAAAAAAGAATTCAAACAAAAAAAGAAAACGAAAATGCACCTCCTGAAGTAGTAATTAAAACAAAACCAGAATGGATTAAAAGTAGTTTAGCAAATAAAAGTAAGTATCAGCAAAAATATTCGCAATCTATAAAAAGTAATGATGAATTTTGGAGAAAAGAGGGAAAAAGAATTACTTGGATTAAACCTTATAAAAAAATTAAAGACGTAAAATACAGTACAAAAGAAGTAAAAATTAAATGGTTTGAAGATGGTACTTTAAATGCTTCAGCAAATTGTATTGATAGACATTTAAAAGATAAAAAAGATAAAACAGCTATTATTTGGGTAGGAGATGATCCAAAAGATAGTCAAAGAATTTCTTATAAACAACTTCACCAAAAAGTTTCAAAAGCAGCTAATGGGTTGAAAAAATTAGGAATTAAAAAAGGAGATCGTGTTACAATTTATTTAACGATGATACCAGAGTTAGCAATTTTAATGTTAGCTTGTGTAAGGATTGGAGCAGTCCACTCTATTATTTTTGGAGGTTTTTCAGCAGATTCTATTTCGGGAAGAGTGAATGATTGTGAATCTGAATACATCATAACTGCTGATGAAGGAGTGCGAGGTGGAAAAACTATTCCACTGAAATATACAGTAGATGAAGCATTAATGAGTTGTCCAAATGTTAAGAAGTGTATTGTTGTTAAACGAACAGGAAATTACATCAATTGGGATCAAAATAGGGATGTTTGGTATCATGATTTAATTAAAGACGTTAATAATTATTGTGAGCCTGAAGAAATGAATGCAGAGGATCCTTTATTTATTTTATATACTTCAGGTTCAACAGGTAAACCTAAAGGAGTTCTTCATACTACTGGTGGTTATATGGTTTATGCATCAATGACACATCAATATATTTTTAACTACAAACCAAAAGATATTTATTGGTGTACTGCTGATATTGGTTGGGTGACTGGACATAGTTATATTATTTATGGACCCTTAGCGAATGGCGCTACAACTGTAATGTTTGAAGGGATTCCAAATTATCCTGATAGTTCTAGGTGGTGGCAAATAGTTGATAAATATAAAGTAAATACCTTCTATACTGCCCCAACTGCAATAAGAGCTTTGATGCGTGAAGGTGATAAACCTGTTAAAAAAACATCTAGAAAATCACTTAAGCTTTTAGGTACTGTAGGAGAACCAATAAATCCGGAAGCTTGGATGTGGTATTATAAAACTGTGGGTAATTCTAAATGCCCAATTGTAGATACTTGGTGGCAAACAGAAACTGGAGGTATAATGATTGCTCCTCAAACAGGTGCTATTCCTCTTAAACCTGGGTCTGCAACAAAGCCTTTCTATGGAATTAAGCCCGTGCTTGTTGATAAAAACGGTAAAGAAATTAAAGGAGCTGGAGAAGGAAGATTATGTATAGCTCAATCCTGGCCTGGACAAATGAGAACTGTTTACGGTGATCATCAAAGATTTATCGATACATACTTTTCTCAATTTAATGGAAAATATTTCACTGGTGATGGATGTAGAAGAGATAAAGATGGATATTACTGGATAACTGGTCGTGTAGATGACGTAATTATTGTTTCTGGACATAATCTAGGGACTGCTGAAATTGAAAGTGCATTTGTTGCTCATCCAAAAGTGGCAGAAGCTGCTGTAGTTGGTTATCCTCATGATATTAAAGGTAATGGATTATATTGTTATGTAACGTTGATTGCAGGAGAAAATGAAACTGGCGAACTTGAAAGAGATCTTAAACTTTGGGTGAGAAAACAAATTGGACCTCTTGCAACCCCAGATCTAATTCATTTTACACTAGGTCTTCCAAAAACAAGATCAGGAAAAATAATGAGAAGAATTTTAAGAAAGATTGCTGCAAATGAGCACGGTCAATTAGGAGACACGACTACTCTAGCAGATCCAAGTGTTGTTGATAGTTTAGTTGAAAATAGAAAAAATATTTAAAACTGTATTAAATCTTTAAACTCTTGTTTAACGACATCCCACTTTAAAATCATCGAATTTAAAACAATCTTACGATCTAAAGTTTTTAATTCATCTGCAATTGGAGCCCATTTATATAAAGATAGTGCACTAGTATTAAAAGGTAAGTCTTGATAATAAACATCCCAATTTATTTTCTCTAATCGTTCATCAAAACTTTTCCTAGCTTCATCAATAATATTTAATGGCATCTTATTAGAAATTTCGTCATCTAAAATTTTATTAAAAATTTCGTTTGCTTTATGAATATCCTGATAATTAAAATTAACTTTCAAATATGAAAAAATAAAAAAAGTTAAATCTTGTAATGCAACTGAATAAATATTCCATTTAGCAAGATTTACTGATGACATGAATTCATCATTATCAAAATGAAGAACGTATCTTGTTCCCATACGAGTTTTTAAATAACTATATAAAGTAACTTGAGTGGCCCATGCAGATTTAGTTTGAATAAACTGCTCTAATTCATCTAAAGTTTTTATTTTTTTCTTTGGAATAAACGCCTTAAACATGGCGAATAAATATGTTTTAAAATCCTCAAGTTTTACGTCTCTCCAAGTTAATTTATATTTTCCCATGTTAATTTGTAAGTGCGCCAATTATATCTTAAAAAAGTAAGTAAATAAGTACCTAATATGATCAATTTTTAGGGTTTTCAAAGCTCTCATAATGGTTATGGTTTTACCCAGTTATAACTAAAAAGAGAGGTATAAATGTCAAATCAACAAAAACACTGGGAAAAAACCAGGGGATTGTTATTTATAACACTTGCAATCTGGTTTGTTTTCTCAATTGGCATCTTTCTCTTTGGAGCTGAAATGAACGAGGTCACAGGACCTTTCGGTTATCCATGGACATATTGGTTTACGTGTCAGGGATCTCTTGGTGCTTTCGTAATCTTAATTTTCTGGTTTGCGAATAGACAAGAAAAAATCGATGAAGAGTTCGGCTTTAGCGAAAGAGAGGACGAATAATGAAAGGTAATTTCATAGATAATTTGCCTAAGGTTTATGGAATCTATACTGGAGGATTTATAGGTTTCATAATCATCATGGCAATTGCTGAACAGATGGGTATGACTGCAAAAGCGATTGGTATCGCTTTCGTTGCATTTACTGTATTCATCTATGCATTAATCGGTTGGCTATCAAGAACAGCCCAAGCAGATGCATATTACGTAGCAGGTAGGCAAGTACCAACAGTCTTCAACGGAATGGCGACTGCAGCAGACTGGATGTCTGGTGCTTCATTCGTAGCAATGGCGGGTGGTATTTACTTTAAAGGTTACGGCTATATGGCTCTACTTGTAGGTTGGACTGGTGGTTACGTGCTTGTTGCATCTTTGTTAGCACCATACTTAAGAAAATTTGGCTGTTATACAGTTCCAGATTTTATAGGTACTAGATACGGTGGTAATTTAGCTAGATTTAGCGCAGTGGTAGTTTTAACTGTAGCTTCATTTACTTATGTGACTGCACAAATTAACGCTACAGGTACAATTGCATCTGTTGCACTTGATATCCCATTCCAATACGCAGTTTATGTTGGACTAATAAGTATTTTATTATGTTCAATGTTAGGTGGTATGAGAGGGGTAACTTGGACACAAGTTGCACAATATATCGTACTGATAATAGCTTACCTACTTCCAGTATTCTGGATCAGTAACAAAATGGGTGCGGGTTTTTTCCCTCACTTTATGTTAGCTGATGAGGTAGCTAGAATTGGTGAATTAGAACAACAGTTCGGTTTTGTTAAAAACGCAGCTGCTGATCTAAAATCAGTACCTAAAGGCTTAGCAGGAATAACTAAAGCTCACTCTGCAGTTAACGCTACACCTTGGGCATTTATTTCATTAGCATTAGCGATGATGATGGGAACAGCTTCATTACCGCACGTGATGATGAGATACTTTACTACTCCAAGTGTAAAAGCAGCTAGAAAATCAGTAGGTTGGTCATTATTCTTTATCTTCCTTCTTTACTCTTCTGCTCCAATGTTAGCTACACTATCTAAGTTATCATTGATCGACCCGAATTTACCAACAGGTATTATCGGTAAGACATTTGCAGAAGTGGAGGCGATAGATTGGTACCAAAACTGGAACCAAGCAAACCTAATGTTTATCAGCGACTTTAACGGAAATGGAACTCTTGAATTAAATGAGTTCTTCATGGGTGGTAAAGCCGTTGTATTAGCAACACCAGAGATAGCTGGATTACCTTACGTAATTTCAGGTCTAGTTGCTGCAGGAGGTATGGCAGCTGCCATGTCTACTGCCGATGGTTTGATTCTAGCGATTGCAAACGCTATATCACATGATGTTTACTATAAGATCATTGATCCAAAAGCGGAAACTGCAAAACGACTACTTGTTGCAAGGGTATTACTTGTAATAATTGGTTTTGCTGGAGCAACCATTGCAGCAATGGAGATTCAAGGAATCTTAGGTTCGGTTATCTGGGCTTTTGATTTTGCAATGTCTGGTCTGTTCTTCCCACTTGTACTTGGTGTATGGTGGAAGAGAGCAAATAGACAAGGTGCAATTGCTGGTATGCTAGGTGGTCTAATCGCCGGTGCGTGGTACTTAGTTTGGGTACGAACTGGTGGAAGCGGATTCCTAGGAATTACACAGTTAACATTTGGTATCTTCGGATCAGCTGTTAGTTTAGTTTTAATGGTGGTAGTTAGTTTAATGACTGCAGAACCAGATAAAGCTACTCAAAAAATGGTTGATGATGTACGTGTACCAAGTGGTAAATCAATTCTTGGTAAATCACACTAAATAATCTTTTAAAGGGGCGATTAATTTCGCCCCTTTTATTTCAATAAATTTTCCAATATAAATTTTGAATGTCAGCAAATTTTCATCCTTTCATATATTTTATTGATTATTTACTTGGAATTATCATGTGGACTTTAATTGGAAGAGTAGCAATGAATATTTTCCAAAGGGAAGACTCTCAATTTTTTTTTATGAGAGTATTTGTGAAATATACCAATCCTCTAATAAAATTATTTAAACCAATCACACCTTCATTTATAATTGGGCCATTGGTACCCTTGTACGTTGCTTGGTTTTTCTACATGATTAGATTTTATTTAATGCCTTGGATCTTAGGCTATTCAGTGATGGGAATGTTGTCATTTCCTTTGGAGAGTGAAATTTCTAGACAAATTTACCAATTTTTTAATTCATTTTAATTTTTAAAATTGATACTAGTTAATCTAATAATCAATGAAAAATATACAAATTTCACCATCAATTTTATCTGCTGATTTTAGTCAGTTAGGTACAGAAATAAAAAGACTTGAAGAAGGCGGTGCTGATATGATTCATGTGGATGTAATGGATGGTCATTTTGTTCCTAATTTAACAATAGGACCACCTGTAATTAAAGCTCTTCGAAAACATTGTTCATTAAAATTCGATGTTCATTTGATGATATCACCAGTGCATAAATATATAGATGCTTACGCTGACGCAGGAGCAGATATAATTACTATTCATCCCGAAGCAACTGATAATTTAGAAAATTCAATTAAAAAGATAAAAGAAAAAAATAAGAAAGTTGGAGTTTCACTTAATCCTGAATCTAAAATTGATTTAATATTAGGTCTATTAGATCAAATTGATTTAGTTTTAATTATGAGTGTAAATCCTGGATTTGGAGGTCAAAAATTTATGCCAGAAGTTTTGGATAAAATCAAAGATCTAAAAAAAATAAAAGAACAAAAAAAGTTAGATTTTGTCATAGAAATTGATGGCGGAATCAATTTTGATAATTGCAAAAGTGCGATTGATGCCGGTGCTAACATCCTTGTTTCTGGTACCACGGTATTCAAAAGTAATGATGGAGATATAAAGAAAAATATTAATTTATTAAAATTAAAATAAGTTAATGATTAATATAAATTCCTTAGGCATTTTGGGTCAATTTTATTTTAATATAAAAGAAAGTTTTAAATCAATTTATAAAAACTCAAATCTCTATGAGAAGAAAATATCAAAAACTTTCAAAAATAGCTTTGAATACAAACCTAGTCCTCATTTACTTTCATCTATAATTAAATATCAAAATAAAAAATATAAAATTGAAGATTTTGCTATTGAGTCGATTTGGCAAAAGAATTTAAACTCAAAAGATTATGAAAAATTAAATAATTTTTTTTGGTTTTTCAGCTTAGATTTAAAATCTTCCAAAAAAACTACACAAACAGTTATAAAAAACTGGATTTTAAATAACACCAAATATCAAAAAAAGAGTTGGGAATTTGATTTAACAGCAAAAAGAATTATTTCATGGTTATCAAATCATCAACTAACGTATGAAGATAGTGATCAAAAATATAGAACAACTTTTGATCATATGATTCAGAAGCAAACTAATCATTTGTTAAATGAAATAAAAAACTCAAAAGATGTAGAAAATAAGATGATTGGGTGTGCTGCAATAATTTTGACTGGATTAACTTACAAAAATGAAAAACAATATCTTGTTAACGGATTAAATTTATTAAAAAATATAATTAAATCCTCAATCGATAATCAAGGTTTTACAAAATCAAGAAATATCAGACAATTAATATTTTATCTAAAGTACTTTGTTATTATTAGAGAGTGGTTTAAAGAATCTCAAAGTTTAATTCCTGAATATATTGATGAAACTATCTACTATTTAGGCTCAAGTTACGCTTTCATTTGGCAAAATATAAAACACGATATTTTTTTTAATGGTAATTATTCTTCCAACAATAACGAATTTGATCAATATTTGAAAAGGTTTGGTTACACTTTTAAAAATGAAATTAATGAACTAGGAGGTTATGCAATACTTAAAAATAAAAAAATTATTCTTGCTGCTGATATTGGTTCTAGTCCCACTAAGACCTTTTCAAATGACTATCAGGCAGGTGCATTATCATTTGAAATATTTTCAAATAATAAAAAATTAATTTCAAATGCTGGTTATTGCTCAGATATAAATAATAAGTTTAATAAATTATCAAAAAGTACTTCTCTACATTCCGCTTTAACTATTGAGGATTACTCTTCTTGTAATTTTACTAAGCATAAGAAAAATTTGATTATTGATAGAGGGCTGAAAGTTTCAAAAAAAAATGTGGTTTTTGAAAATAATTTTTGGAAAATATCAGGTACGCACGATGGATATTCAACTAAATTTGGAACGATTTATGAGAGAGAAATTGAGTTCTATCCAGAACAAATGAAATTTATTGGCTATGATAAGTTATTTAGAAAGAATCCTAATAAAGAAATTAAATTTGATATTAGATTTCATCTTGATCCAAACTCAAAAGTAATGAAAACACAAGATAACAAATCAATACTAATTGAATTAGATGAGGAGGGTTGGAAATTTAGTAGTGATAACTTTAATATTAATATTGATAATGGTTTATATTTCGGTAATAAAAATTTATATAAAGAAAACCAGAATATTTTTATCTCAGGTATGAATAATGACAAAGAACAGGTAATAAAATGGGAGATAAATAAATTATAATGAAGAAAAAAATCAAAACAGCTCTCATCTCTGTATCTGATAAAAAAAACCTAAAACCATTATTAAATATTTTAAAAAAGAACAAAATTAAAATAATTAGCTCTGGTGGTACTTATAAAGAAATTAAAAGATTAAAATTTGAATGTTTAGAGGTATCTAAATTTACTAATTCTCCCGAGATTTTAGAGGGTAGAGTAAAAACCCTCCATCCAAAAATTCATGCTGGTATTTTAAATAAAAGAGAAAAAAAATCTCACTTGAAAGATCTAAAAAATAATGATTTTGAGAATATTGATTTAGTAATTGTTAATTTTTATCCGTTTGAGAACACTCTTAAAAAAACAAGAAACCATAAAAAAATTATAGAAAATATAGATGTTGGTGGTCCTACAATGGTTAGATCTGCAGCTAAAAACTATAATGATGTTACGGTAGTAACATCTTCAGACCAGTATGAGGAATTAATTCAAGAACTAAAAAAATTCAAAGGTTCTACTTCATTAAATTTTAGAGAAAAACTATCAAGAATAGCTTTTGCTGAAACAGCTTATTATGACTCTGTAATTTCAAGCTATTTTAACAAAAAAACAAAAATTATTTTCCCTCGTAAGAAAATTTTTCATGGAAATTTGATAGAGCAACTTAGATATGGAGAAAATCCTCATCAACAAAGTGCGATTTATTCAAGTAGTTCAAATATGAATATTAAGCAAATTCATGGAAAACAACTAAGCTATAACAATTATAATGACATATTTAGTGCTTTAGCTATCTCAAGATCTTTACCAAAAGGTAAGGGAACTGTAATAGTAAAACATGCAAATCCTAGTGGAGTTTCTGCTAAAAATGATCCTTTAGAAAGTTATAAATCTGCTTTTTATTGTGATCCTGTGAGTGCCTTTGGTGGAATAGTTTCATGTAATTTTAAAATTAAAAGAAATTTAGCTGTTGAGTTAAATAAGTTATTTTTAGAAGTTATAATTGCAAACGGTTTTGATAGCAGTGCTATTAAAATATTAAAAACTAAAAAAAACCTAAGATTAATTGATGGAACAAATTATAAATTAGAAGAACTTCTTAAGTTTGTATCATTTAACCAAGATATAATGATACAATCAGAAGATGTAAATTTATTTTCAAAGAAAAATTTTAAAATTGTATCAAAACGAAAACCAACATCTAAACAATTTAAAGATCTTATTTTCGCTTTTAATATATGTAGATATGTCAAATCAAACGCAATAGTGTTAGCATCTAACGAAACAACAGTTGGTATTGGTTCTGGTCAACCAAGTAGATTAGATAGTTGTCAAATAGCAATAAATAAAATGAAAAAATTTAATCTTCAAAACAATAATTTAGTTGCTGCC
>CACNTU010000007.1 GCA_902623415.1 uncultured Pelagibacteraceae bacterium | reverse complement strand
ATCTATCTCAGGCTCATTTGTAACCATATTTTCAATTTTAGCTGGTGAAATATTATCTCCTCCAGCACTTACTATGATATCTTTTTTTCTGTCAGTTATTTTTAAATAGCCATCATTTGGATCTATCTCTCCAATATCACCTGTGTGAAGCCATCCATTTATAATCACTTTCTCAGTTTCTTCTTTTTTATTCCAATATCCAAGCATTACATTTTCGCCTTTAACTAATATTTCTCCATCTTCTGCAATTTTAACTTCATTTCCTTTAAATGGAGGTCCTACAGTTTCTACTTTAATTTTGTGTATAGGATTGCAACTTACTACCGGTGATGTTTCTGTTAAACCATAACCCTGGAGAGTAGGTAATCCTATGGCATTTAAAAATTCACCTATTTCTTTGTCTAGGGCACCACCACCTGAAACAAAAGCTTTTAAATTTCCACCAAATTGTTTTTTAATTTTTTTTCTAACTAATATATCAACAATAAAATTCATTGATTTTTCAGAAAAGGTCATTTTTTGATTTAATAGTTTTTTTCTTCCCAAACGGATAGTTGACTCAATTAATTTTGATTTAAAACCCGTTTGTTTTTTTAAATTCATGTTTATTTTGTTGTAAAGGTTTTGGTAAAACCTAGGGACAGCTGCCATAATTGTAGGCTTTGCTTCAGATATATTTTCTAGAAGTTTTTCAATTTTTTCAGCATAGCATACTCTAGCTCCAACTGCTATCTGTACAAATTGAAGACAGTGCTCATAAGAATGAGAAAGCGGAAGCCAAGTTAAAAATACTGGTCTTGAATTAAATAATGGTTTTGTAATTTCACACGATCCAACAACATTATTTAAAATTCCACCGTGACTTAAGATTACTCCTTTAGGATTGCCCCCAGTCCCAGAGGTGTAAATAATACATGCCGGAGAATTTCTTTTTAATTTATTATTTTCAATTTTATCTTCTGCTAAGAAATTATTTTTTATAATAGAATTATAATCTGAATATCTTTCTTTATTATTTAAATTTAAATTATTTATTACCTTATCTATTTGATCTAAAGTAATTACTTTTTTAATAAAGTCTTTTTCATTGATTATATTATTTAATTTTTTTAACATTTCATGATTAGAAACAATAACTAAGCTAGGTTCACAATCTTCTATCAAATACTTATAATCATCTTCTATATAAGTTGTGTATGCTGGAACTGTGATACCACCAGCTAACATTATAGCTAAATCAGAAACAAACCACTCTGGTCTATTTTCTGAAACTAAAAGACATCTATCACCTTCTTTTATATTTTCTTTAATTACTTTCGATAATTTTAAAATATTTTTTTCAGTTTGTTCCCATGTGTATGTTTTTTTATTGCTTGGATTAAGCCATTCTAAAAAAATATCTTTTTTATTTTGTTTATTTGCTTGATTAGCAAATAATTCGATTAAGTTATTTAAATTATCTAAATTCATAGTTACTTGGTGGGCGAAGAGAGAATCGAACTCTCACTTCTTGCGAAACACGATTTTGAGTCGTGCGCGTCTACCAGTTCCGCCATTCGCCCTAAGTATTAAATTATATTTAAATAGTATAAGAACTAAATTTATATTAAAACCAAAAAATGTTTCAATCACTTTACAAAAAATGTTTAGAATTAGCTGCACATAAAAGTTCTAATTTTTATTTAGGGCTTGTTTCTTTTATAGAAAGTTCTTTTTTTCCTATACCTCCAGATGCAATGATAATCCCAATGGTTATTGCTAAAAAAAAAGAATATTTGAAAATATTTTTAATAGCATCAATATTTTCAGTCCTTGGTGGAATTTTTGGGTATTTAATTGGGTATCTATTTTTTGATTTAGCAATGTATGTAATCGAATTTTATGGTTATCAAGATAAAGTTGAAAATTTAAAATACAGCATGTCCCAAGGTAGTGGATTCCTCGCATGGCTGAGTATTCTTTTTTTAGCTGGCTTTACGCCATTACCTTATAAAGCCTTTACGATTTCAAGTGGCTTAATCGCTTTTAATCTTCCAGTTTTTATAATTGTTAGCTTAATTTCAAGAAGCCTGAGATTTTTTATAGTTGCCTTTTTATCTTATAAATTTGGAGAATTATTTACAGAGTACATGGAAAAACATGGATCAAAATGGTTCTCCATAATTGGAATTATTATAGTTATAATATTAATTATTATTTATTTATTTTTTAAATTTAATGGTTGAGATTAACAAAACAATTACCCTAAAATTAATTTTTTTAATCAGCATTATTGCTTTGTCTTCAGCATTTTTTATTGAATATGTTTTAGGTCATCAACCTTGTAACTTATGTGTACTGGAAAGAATTCCATACCTATTAGCATTAATAATTATTTTATTTAATTATAAATTTATTTATCTTGAAAAATATTTTATTCTTTCTCTTATTTTAGTTTTTTTAACTGCTACTATTTTATCTTTATATCATTTGGGTATTGAGCAAGGTTTTATTGAAGAATCATTAGTTTGTGATTTAAAAAATGGCTCAAATTTACTATCAAAAGAAGACATATTAAGGCAGTTACAAGAAAAAAAAGTAAGCTGCAAAGATGTTACATTTAAAATTTTAGGATTATCTCTTACAAGTTACAATATTATGGTATCAATATTAATAGTATATTTTACAACTAGAACTTATTTAAGTTATGACAAAAATTAATAAAAAGAAAATAGAAGAGTTCATTAGAGTTGATCATGCTGGAGAACGTGGTGCTGTTAAAATTTATGAAGGACAGTTGCTTGCTCTAAATACATTAGTTAAAGATGAAGCTTTAAAAAAAACAATTGAAGAAATGAAAGTTCATGAAAAAGAACATTCTAATTTTTTTGAAGAGGAAATTAAAAAAAGAAATATAAAACCTACAAAATTCTTACCCTTATGGGATTTATTAGGTGTAGGATTAGGTTTTGGTTCCACTTTACTTGGCAAGAAAGCAGCCATGCTTTGCACTGCTTCCGTTGAAGAAGTGATAGATGAGCATTATTTAAACCAAATAAAACAACTTGATAATAGCGAACCAAAACTTAAAAAAAAAATAATTAAATTCAGAGAAGATGAATTAAGTCATAAAGATATTGCCTATGAAAAGGGTGCTACAAAAGAAGGACCATACTCTGTTTTAGATAAAATTATTAAAACTGGATCAAAAATTGCAATAAATATATCTGAGAAAATTTAAGACTCTAGTTCTACATCCCAATATAAGTAATCCATCCAGCTTTTATGTAAAAAATTTGGTGGAAAATTTTTACCGTTTTTGTGTAGATCCTCTGTTGACGGTCGATAAGGGTACTGATGTAATTTCATACCTGAATGTTTTAATAGTTTTCCACCCTTTTTTACATTGCATGCAGAACAAGCTGTTACAACATTATCCCAATTAGTTTCACCCCCTTTTGATCTAGGTAATAAATGATCAAAAGTTAACTCTTCATTGCTTCCACAATATTGACAGGAAAATTTATCTCTTAAAAATACATTAAATCTAGTAAAACTTGGCTTGCTTTGAGGAACAATATAATCCTTTAAAGCGATGACACTTGGTAATTTCATATTAAATGATGGGCTTCTTATTGTTCTATCGTAATTACTAACAATAATAACTCGATCAAGAAAAACTGATTTAACAGTATCCTGCCATGACCATAAAGACAAAGGGTAGTAACTCAAAGGTCTATAATCTGCATTAAGAACTAATGCAGGGCACTTTTCTAATGAAACATTTTGTTCAATAAAGTTATTCATTATCTTAATTTTAACTTAGTTGAACAATTTTATCAATAATAAGAGATGTTAAATTTTTTTTAAAATAAAATTTAAAGCTGTACTTGATGCTTCAACAGGAATATGATGATCACAATTTTTTATTAATAGTGTATCAACTTTAACATTATTTCTAATTAAAAAATCTTTTGCTTCCAGTAAATGGGTAGATGGGACAATTTGATCAACTTCACCATGTATAAGCAACGTATCAGTTTTATTTTTGATTCTATTTTTTAAATCACTTTGATTTATTATCTTTCCAGAAAAACCAACTATACATAAAAAATTTTCTGCAAATGTAAGACCAACATTTAAAGACATCATGCATCCTTGGCTAAATCCTGATAAACATATTTGATTATTTGATAACTTGAACTCTTTTTTTATTTCAATAATAAATCTTTTTAAGACTTCTTCAGCTTTAATTGATTGTTCTAATATGTAATCAGAATCCTCTTTTGTTAAATCAAACCATTGATAACCAGAGGGATTTATAGCACATGGCTCGTGACCGTTTGGACAAATAAAGACTGTATTAGGCATATGTCTCTTCCAGTTTAAAGATAACATGCTAATATCCTTTCCATCACCTCCATAACCATGAAGCAAAATAATTGCATTTTTAATTTCAACACCATTTTCTGGTTTAATAATTATGGAATCTAGGCAAAATGTCATAGTAGATAAATTATGTTTTTTATGTCAAAACACAATCTAAAATAAAAAAATGATTTCAGGAATATTAGTAAAAGTTTTATCAATAGCTCTTTTGATAGCTGTAGGGATAGTTTTAATCTTAGGAATAGGGACTCTTTTTAAGGGAGGAGAGACAAGTAAAAAATATTCAAATAAATTAATGCAGTTAAGAGTTATTTTACAGTTTATTGCTATTATTGCTTTAGTTGGCTTTGCTTATTTTTTTAAAAATTAGTTATATTTTTTTATCCAATTAATAAAATTTTTATCTTCAAAATCAATTGAACCTATTACTCTAGCAAATTCTTGGCCCTCTTTATTAATTAGAATTGTTGTAGGGATACCTCTTAAAGAAAACATTTTTGCTAATGTTGTAGGTGGATCAAAATAAGGTTCAAAATTTTTAATTTTAAGATCTACAAAAAATTTATTAACTTTATCTAAATTTTCTTTCCCAATACTAATTGCGAAAATTTTTATATTATCCAATTCTGGGTTGGCTTGGAGTTTATCTAAAGATGGCATTTCTTCTTTGCAAGGTTCACACCAAGTCGCCCAAAAATTTAATATCAATAAGTTACCAGTATATTCATTGATATTAATTTTTTGATCTTTTTTGTCTAAAAAAATAACATTATCATGTGTTTTTGGTATTTTATGGATTACAATATTTTTAATACCAGGTAGTTCTTCAGCTAAGACATTTGTTATCAAAAAAATAAATATTATTAAAAATCTCATGTTAAATAGGTATAATTAAATATCATGACAAAAAATAAAAACAACCAAGCAATCTGGAACACACGGATAAAAAAAAGTGCATCAAGTTTGTTTCAAAAAGTCGGTAATTCAATAGATATTGATAAAAGACTTTATAAAGAAGATATTCAAGGATCAATTGCTCATGTTGAGATGCTTTTTAAACAAAAAATAATTTCATTCAAAATAAAAAATAAAATTATTTATGGACTAACAAAAATTGATAAGGAAATCACAAACAATAAATTTGAGTTTAACAAAAAATATGAAGATATTCATATGAATATTGAAAAGAGACTTTTTCAAATTATTGGTGAAGAAGCTGGCTACGTTCACACAGCAAGATCAAGAAATGATCAAGTAATTACTGATTTTAAAATTTGGATGAAAAATTCAACCAACGAAATAAATAATAACATAAATAAAGTTATTAAGAGTACAATTAAGTTAGCTGAAAAAAATGTTCAGACTATTATGCCTGGATTTACACATCTTAAAAATGCTCAAGCTATCTCTTTTGCACATTATTTGATGTCTTATGTAGAAATGTTTAATAGAGACAAAAAGAGATTTTCTAACAATTTAGACAGTCTAAATGAAAATCCCTTAGGTGTTGCGGCTTTAGCAGGAACATCATTTAATATAGATAGAAATTATACAACCAAAAAACTTGGTTTTAAAATACCTACAAATAATTCTATTGATACAGTTTCAGATAGAGATTTTGTTTTAGATTTTTTATACGCTTCATCTGTGTGTGCTATGCATATTTCTAGAATTGCTGAAGAGTTAATTATTTGGAATTCGGATGCTTTTAACTTGATCAATTTGTCTGATAAAGTTGTTACCGGATCTTCTATAATGCCACAAAAGAAGAATCCTGATCTTTTAGAGTACTTACGTGGAAAATCGGGAAGCGCTTATGGAAATTTATTTTCAATGCTTACAATTTTAAAAGGCTTACCAATGTCTTATTTTAAAGATCTGCAAGATGACAAGGAAATTGTTTTTAAATCGAACGACAATCTAAATAATTGTTTAAAAATTTTCGATGAAATACTAAAAAATTGTAATCCAAATAAGAGTAAAATGTTAGAACTTGCTAATTCTGGATATATTACAGCCACTGATTTAGCTGATTATCTTGTGAAAAATCACTCAATGTCTTTTAGAAAAGCATATCAAAAAACTGCTGCCGTAGTTAATTTGGCTGAAAAAAGAAAAAAGAAATTAAATGAACTGACTTTAGAAGAATTAAGAAAAATCGAACCTAAGCTTAAAGATGATGTATTAAAAGTATTTAATTTAAAAAATTCAATTAATTCGAAAAAATCTTATGGTGGAACTTCTTTTGATAATATTAAAAAAATGATAATGAAATATAAAAGAGAAAAATGATTAAAAAATTTACAATAATTATATTGTTATTTAGTGCCGTTATATCTTGTGGAAAAAAAGGTGATCCTAAATACGTAGATCCAGATAAAAAAGCAGAAATAAGAAAAGTTTCAGTAAACTTAGCTTAATGAAATATATAAATAAAACATTAACAATAGAAAAAATTAATCTCCAAAAAACTGCAAATAAATATGGAACTCCATTTTATTCTTACTCCTATTCTAAATTAAAAGAAAATATAAATAATTTTAAAAAGAACTTCCGATCTTTTTCACCACTTATCTGCTTTGCGGTAAAATCCAACACAAATGTTAACATAATTAGAGAAATTAAAAAATTTGGATTTGGTGCTGATGTTGTTTCAGTAGGAGAACTGATGATGGCACTAAAAGCAGGAATTAATCCAAACAAAATAGTATTTTCTGGTGTTGGTAAAACAACAAGTGAAATTAGCTTTGCTATTGATAAAAAAATTTTGCTTATTAACGCTGAATCTTTAAGTGAAATAAAAGAAATAAATCGAATAGCAAAATCAAAAAATAAAAGAATAAAAATTGGTCTAAGACTCAACCCCAACACTGATGCAAAAACATTAAGTCAAATATCCACTGGAAAAAAAGAAAATAAATTTGGTGTAAATAAAAATACATTCTATGAAATTATAAATTATTGCAAAAATTCAAAAAATATTGATTTAAAATGTCTGAGCGTTCATATTGGCAGTCAAATTTTAGACCATAGACCATATGAAAAAATGCTTAAAGCGGTTAGCCAAATTCTCAATAAAACAAATCATAAATTTGAATTTATAGATTTAGGTGGAGGTATGGGCATTACATATACTGATAAAAATAAAAAACTTAATTATAAAAAATATAACACAGCTATTCTTAAATTTTTAAGAAGACATAAAGTTAAAATTATATTTGAGCCAGGTAGATCAATTATAGGTGATACTGGAACATTAGTATCAAAAATAATCTATATAAAAGATAGCGGAAGTAAAAAATTTATCATTTTAGATGCCGCAATGAATGATTTAATGAGACCTGCTTTGTATGGTGCGTTTCATAAAACCTTACCTGTTACAAAATCTAACAAAATATCTAAAAAACCATATGAATTTGTAGGTCCTATTTGTGAAAGTACAGATAAATTTGTTACATTAAAAAAGTTTCAAGTGTTGAAAGAAAAAGATTTAATAGCAATCTGTGATGTGGGAGCTTATGGAATGTCACTTAGCTCAAATTATAATTTAAGACCTAAACCAGTAGAATTATTAATAAAGGGATCAAAAATTAAAGTAATAAGAAAAAGACAAAAGCATAAAGATATAATTTAGTTTTTGACAAAAATGATAAGAAACTTTTTATTTTCAATATTATTTTTCACAGGAATCATTTTTATTTCGATAATTTTTTTACCATCATTTTTTTTACCTAAACAGGTTGTTTTGACAGGAGGTAAATTAATGGGGCATTGGGCTAGTTTTTGTTTAAAGTTAGTTCTTTCAGTAAAAATTTCAATTAAAGGAAAGGAAAATATTATTAATGATGAAAAATTTTTTATAGCGGCATCTCATCAATCAATGTTTGAAACTTTTTATTTACAGACAATCTTTAACTCACCTGTATTTATACTAAAAAAAGAATTATTATTAATTCCAATATTTGGTTGGTACTTAAAAAAAATAGGATCAATTTCAATAAAAAGAAACAAAGTTACAAAAGATAACTTGGGTTTTTTTGATGATATTTCAAAAATTTTGGCTACTTCTAATAGACCCTTAATTATTTTTCCACAAGGAACAAGGGTTCTTCCAGACGAAAGGCCACCTTTTAAAAAGGGTGCTTCGAGAATTTATGAAGAGCTAAATGTTTCTTGTCAGCCGGTTGCAATTAACTCTGGATATGTGTGGCCCAAAAATGGTGAAAAAAAATCTAATAGAACTATTACAATCTCTATTTTAAAACCAATTCCCTCTGGGTTAACAAAGGAAAATTTTATTCATATTCTTGAAAAAAATATTTATTCAGAGTTAGACTTAATTAATTAGCCCTTCATAGGCATAACAACAAAAATACTATCAAAATCACCTGGATCCTTTATTAGTGCTGGCGAACCAGTATCATTAAAGAAAATTTCAACTCTATCTCCATCTAGTTGTGAAGCAACATCTATCAAATATCTAGAGTTAAAACTTATCTCTAAGTCATGATCAAACTTAACACTTAAAGTTTCTTTACCATCCCCACTGTTGGTATTATTTACCGAAAGATCTAGAGTATCTTTGGACAAATTGAATTTCACACCATCTTTTTTATCTAATGAAACAGATGCTACTCTATCAACAGAATTTAAAAATAATTTTAAGTCTATTTCTAATTTCTTTTGATTATTTTTAGGTATAACTTGAATGTAATTAGGAAATTTTCCATCAATAAGTTTTGAAATTAAAATACTATTATTTAATTCAAATTTTATTTTTGATTTCACATTTGAAACTTTTACATCACCATCATAGCTATCTAATAAAGAGCAAAGTTGAAAAATTGTTTTTTTAGGCAAAATTATTGGATCAAAATCAATTTTTTCCTCTAATCTAATTTTTGAAATAGACATTCTATGACTATCAGTTGCAACTGCTGTTAAATAATTTTTATCTTCAACTTCTGTTTGATGAAAATAAATCCCACTTAGGTAGTGCCTTGTTTCGTCATTAGAGACTGAAAATTTACACTTATTTAATAATTTCAATAATTGTTTTGATTTAATTATAAATTCATTTTGATTAAAATTTTCATCTGTCAGTGGAAACTCTGTTGCACTTATGCAATTCAAATTAAAAATAGATTTTTCAGACTCTACTTGTAATTTACTTATATCTGTTAGAGAAAGATTTATTTTTTTTCCTGAGTTAAACTTTCTTATTATATCATACATGATTGAGGAAGTTGTGGTTGTTTTACCCTCCTCTAGAATCTCTACATTATTTAATTGATGTATAAATATTAAATCTAGATCAGTCGCAGTTATAGTAAGTTTTGAATTGCTTGCATCTAACAAAATATTTGAAAGTATTGGTAGTGTACTTCTTTTTTCAATAATTCCTTGGCAATAATTTAATGCTTGCTGAAGGTCTTGTTGATTAACGTTAAATTTCATTTTCTTTATTATTATATAAAATTTGGTTTTTTAATTTATTTATATTATCAACCATCTCAGGATCTTTTTCTTTTATTTTTTCAATAGTTTTTACTGAATGAATTATTGTTGTATGGTCTCTATTAGAAAATTCCCTTCCAATTTCAGGTAATGATTTAGAAGTTAAAATTTTGGTTAAATAAATTGCTGTTTGCCTAGGTCTTACTAAATATCTTGATCTTCTAGATGATAGCATTTCATTTTTGCTGATTTTGAAAAACTTACAAACAATTGTCTGAATTAGATCTATTGTAACCTTATTTTCTGCTAAATTTAATAAATCCTTTAAAACTACTTTAGTTTCAGCAAGATTTGGGACTTTGTTGTAAATTCTCGAAAATGAAACAACTCTGTTTATTGCTCCAACTAGTTCCCTTACACTACCAGTTATTTCATTACTTATAAAATCTTGAATTTCTTTAGAAACTTTTAATTGTTCAGAATACAAAGCATTCAATTCTTCATTTTTTTTTTCAACTATTTTTTTTCTTAACTCAAGGTCTGGCTTTTGAATATCAACAACTAATCCGCCAGAAAACCTTGATTTAATTCTTTCTTGAATCCTTGATAATTTGTTTGGTGATCGATCAGCTGATACAATTATTTGCGATCCCTTATCAAGTAATGCATTAAATGTGTGAAAGAATTCCTCCTGCATAGCCTCTTTTCCACTTATAAACTGGATATCGTCGATTAATAAAATATCTGTATTTCTAAAATATTCTTTAAACTTAACCATGTCGTTTGATTTAATTGATTTTACAAACTGATACATGAAACGTTCAGCAGAAATAAACATTACTTGATTATTTTTTTTAAGCTCTAAACCTAT
Source organism: uncultured Pelagibacteraceae bacterium (assembly GCA_902623415.1). Taxonomy (GTDB): domain Bacteria; phylum Pseudomonadota; class Alphaproteobacteria; order Pelagibacterales; family Pelagibacteraceae; genus Pelagibacter. The sequence goes on along the minus strand of CACNTU010000007.1, from coordinate 30,580 downwards.
TGAATTTAATAAGTGAGTTTTACCCATTCCAACACCACCATAAATATAAAGTGGATTATAGTGAGATATATTTTCTGAAACTTTTAAAGAAGCTTCGTAAGCTAATTTGTTACTTGAACCTGTAATAAAATTATCAAATCTTTTATTTGGATCAATTCGATTATACTGAAGATAAGAGTCTTTTATAAATGAAACATTTTCATTAGTATTATTTTCTTTAATACTATTTTCTTTTAAAGTGATATCTTGAGCTTTTTCAACTATTTTGAACTCAATTCTAATAATGTCTTTTTTATAAACTTTAATTATTTTTAATATTTGGTCTAAATACCTTGATGTAATCCAATCTCTAATAAATCTTGTTGGAACTGATAATAATAAGTAATTATTGAACTCCTCTACAAAAGAAATTTTTTTTAACCAGCTCTCATAAACTTCTAAGCCGAGTTTATTTTTTATCTCATTCTGTACTTGCTTCCATTCAAAGCCTTCAGAGGAAAAATTATTAATATTTTTTGTATTTGTTAATTTATTCATAACTTAAGAGGAAATCTCAGTTAGAACGATTTAAAAAAATTTGCAACAAGTTAATAGGAAAAATAAAAAAAAAATAAAATCTATGATTGTGATTTATAATTTTACAGATTAATTTTATTTTATATCAAAAATTAAAATTTTAAATTGAATCAAATATAGATTGAATCAACACATTGATTGAATTAGAATTGAATCAAACATAGATTGAATGACAGTAATCCAAATATTTACTAAATCTAAATATAGTAAATTAAAACAAATCTTAAATATATAATGTAGATATCAGGAGTTGTTTAAAATTAAGCTAACGTTTAGATTGCAGCAATTTTTTTGGTAATTCTAGAAACATTTCTAGAAGCATTTTGTTTTTTTATTATTCCTGTTTTTGCAATTTTCATCAACTCAGAGTTTAACTTTGGTAAAAATTTTAAAGCTTCATCTTTTTTTTTACCATCAATTAAAAGGTTCATTTTCTTAAGAGCGTTTCTGAACCTGCTCTTTCTAGCTTTATTTACTGCTGTTTGTTTAGAAATTCTTCTAATTCTCTTAATTGCTGATTTTGTGTTTGCCATCTGCGCAGGGGTATAGCTTGAGAATTTATAGTGGTCAACTAAATATTTAACTATTTTTGACAAGAAACACAAAAAAAAGTCGACCTATTTGATGTTATCTTTTTTCTTATAATGCCTTTGCACCTCGTGCGCTTACAATTAGCTCCGTCTTGCTGATAGACTTTAAACTCCTTTTGGAAGGTACCTTTGTTACCTGAAATATCTTTGAAATCTCTTATACTTGAACCTCCCTTATTAATTGCCTGTTGAAGTATTTTCTTAGAATTTAAAATAATATTTAAACATTCATTTTTATTAAGTTTATTTGCTTTTTTAAATGGATTTATTTTACTAGCGAAAAGAATTTCACTTGCATAAATATTACCTATTCCAGAAACAAATCTTTGGTCAAGTAAGAAACTTTTTATATCCTTATTTTTTTTCTTAAAATAATTAACTACATAATTTAAGTTAAATTTATCACTAAATGGCTCAGGTCCCATTGATTTAAATCTTTTCTGTAGACCTTGATAATTTTTAATTATTTCAAAAAATCCAAAACGTCTTGGATCATTATAAATTACTTTCAAGCTATCAAATACAAACTCTGCATGATTGTGTTTTTTAGGTAAAAAAGGTGAATGATAAAAACTAGTATTCGTAAATTTTAGAGGTTTTTTCTTATCAAGAATATGAATTGTTCCTGACATTCCTAAATGGATTAAACAATAATCTTCATTTTGAAAATGGATAATCAAATACTTAGAAAATCTACTAACTTCAATTATTTTTTTATTTTTAAGAAAACTTTCAAAATCACTTGGTATTTTAAACCTTAAATTCCTGTTTCTAATTATTACTTTTTTTATGCTTTTTTTTTTGATCTTTTTATGAAGGGATTGTCTAACAATTTCTACTTCTGGTAATTCTGGCATTTGATACTATATTCAATATATATTTTTTTATGCAACAAAATCTTCAAAATAAAAAAGGACTTGTAGAAAATGTATTTAATCAGGTCTACAACAAATATGACTTGATGAATGACTTTATGTCTATGGGTGTACATAGATATTGGAAAAAAAGTTTAATCAATATGATGAATCCGAGAGTTAGTAGAAAATTAATAGATGTTGCGTGTGGGACGGGGGATGTTGGAAAGTTATTTTTAGACAATACAAATAAAGAGGCTGAAATTACTTGTATAGACCCAAATAAAGGAATGGTTAGTCAAGGAAAGCAAAAATTATCTAGTTACAAAAATGTAAAATGGGTTATTTCTTCAGCAGAAAAATTACCAATACCAGACAATTCATTTGATTATTACACTATTAGCTTTGGGTTAAGAAATACTAAAAATTTAAATAAAGCACTTTCAGAAGCCTATAGAGTTTTAAAGCCTGGTGGACGCTATCTATGTCTAGAATTTTCTAAGATTCAAAACTCAAATCTTGATTTTATATATAAAAATTATTCAAAACTCATTCCTGTAATTGGCCAGTTTGTAGTTGGAGAAAAAGAACCTTACGAATATTTAATCAAAAGTATTGAACAATTTATTAATCAAGACGAATTAATAGAGTTAATGGAAAAAAATAATTTTCATAAATGTTCTTACAGAAATCTTTCTGGTGGTATTGTTTCAATTCATAGTGGTTGGAAAATTTAATGATTAAAAAACTTATTACTTTATTTAAATTAGGAAGAAAAATTGCAAAATCAGATATTTTAAAAATTGCATCAAAATTTAAAAAACCTCCTTTAGCTGTAACAATATTATTCCAAATTTTATCTATTTCATTTGAAAAAAGAGAACAAAATAATTTAATTGAAGATGATGGAGAAAGATTATCTAGGTCATTAGAATCTATGGGTACAACTTTCATCAAACTTGGACAATTTCTTGCTACAAGACCTGATATAATTGGAGAAGAATTATCTTTAAAGTTAGAAAAACTTCAAGATCGATTACCCCCTTTTTCAATTCATGAAGCAAAAGAAATTATTAAAGAAGATCTTGGAGTTGATGCATTTAACTCAATAATTGATTTAAGTGAACCAGTTGCTGCTGCGTCAATTGCACAAGTTCATAAAGCAAAAATAAATGACAATGGAACTATTAAAGATGTAGCAATAAAAATTTTAAGACCAAATATAAAAAAAATATTCAATGAAGAAATAGATGCGATGATGTTATTTGCATTTATTATTGAGTCATTTGTAAAAAAAACAAAAAGATTAAAACTTGTTGAAGTGGTTTTTTTACTTAAAGAAATAACTAATCTTGAAATGGATTTAAGATTTGAAGCTGCTGCAGCAAATGAATATGCAGAAAATACTAAAAATGATGCTGGGTTTAAAGTTCCTGAGATTTATTGGAATTTTACTAGTGAAAATGTAATGACTTTAGATTGGATAGATGGAATTTCAATAAGGGAAGCTGAGGAGTTAAAGAAAAGAAATTTAGATACCAATAAAATAGCAGAAGATATTATCCAGCATTTTTTGAGACATGCTGTAAGAGATGGTTTTTTTCATGCAGACATGCATCAAGGAAATATTTTTGTTGATAATAGTGGCCAGATTGTACCTATAGATTTTGGGATTATGGGTAGATTAGATAAACTTAGTAAAAGGTTTTTAGCTGAAATTTTATTTGGATTTATACAAAGAGATTATCGAAAAGTAGCTGAGGTTCATTTAGTGGCTGGATTAGTTCCCAAAGAAGTACCAATTGATGATCTGGCTCAAGCTTTGAGATCTATTGGTGAGCCTATATTTGGTCAAGAAGTAAAAGATATTTCAGGAGGTAAATTACTCAAACAATTGTTTGATGTAACAGAAAAGTTTAATATGCAAACTCAACCTCAATTATTAATGTTGCAGAAAACTATGGTTGTTGTTGAAGGTGTTGCAAGAAAATTAAATCCAAACACAAATATTTGGACAACCTCAAAGCCTGTACTAGAAAATTGGCTTAAGGAAACAAAAGACCCAATTAATAATTTAAATGAAACTATAAAAAATACATCTGAAGTTATTAAACGTTTGCCAGAATTTCCTGAGATTATGGATAAAGCAAACCAAGCATTAACATTTTTAGCTAGTGGTCAAATTCCACAAAATTCAAATTCTTACACAGCTCTGAATGATAAGAAATCAGAAATGATAGCATTTAGAAATCAATCTATTATTGGTTTATTACTTCTTGTAATTTTTGGCCTTATAGTATTTTAATTCTGCAGATGAAAAATTTGTTAAATAAAAAAATACTATTTATTATCTGTGGAGGAATATCTGCTTATAAAAGTCTTGAAACAATTAGGCTTTTTAAAAAGAATGGTGCAGATATAAAGACAATTCTTACAACAAGTGCAAAAGAGTTTGTAACTCCACTTTCAGTAACATCACTTTCTCAAGGTAAAGTTTATAGCGATTTATTTAGTGTAGAAAATGAGACAGAAATGGATCATATTTCACTTTCAAGATGGGCAGATATAATTGTAATTGCGCCTGCAACGGCAAATACAATTTCAAAACTGGCTCAAGGAACAACTGATGATTTAGCATCTACTGTTGTTTTGGCTTCAGATAAAGACATTATTTTAGCACCAGCAATGAATGTAAGAATGTGGGAGCATCCAACTACTAAAACAAATATAAAAAAGTTAAAAGAGTTTGGATATAAACTAATTGGTCCAGAGGTTGGTGATATGGCATGTGGTGAATATGGAGAGGGTAAAATGTCAGACCCATCAGTAATTGCTGAAGAAGTTGATAAATATTTCTTAACTCAAAAAAATAACAAAAAATTCAAAGCATTAGTTACAGCAGGTCCAACTAATGAGTACATAGATCCAGTTCGTTTTATTACAAATAAATCGAGTGGCAAACAAGGATACGAATTAGCAAAATCATTATCCAAAAAAGGTTTTGATACAACATTAATATCAGGTCCAACTAATCTTGAAATAACTAAAGAAATTAATCTTATAAAAGTCGAAACAGCAGATGAAATGTTAGTTGCCACTCAAGAAAATTTACCTGTCGATGTAGCAATTTTTTCTGCTGCAGTAGCTGATTTTAAAATTAATAAAAAATATGAAAATAAAATTAAAAAAAAAGAGAACTTAAACTTAAATTTAGAAAAGAATATAGACATACTTCATTATGTGTCTAACCATAACTCTATGAGACCTGAACTTGTAATAGGATTTGCAGCAGAAACTAATCAGATCGATAAAAATGCAGAGGAAAAATTAAACAAGAAAAATTGTGACTGGATAATTTCTAATGATGTATCAAATAAAGATATAGGATTTAATTCTGATTATAATGAGGTAACAATTCATTATAAAAACAAAGACTTTAAAAAAGAAAAACTTTCATATAAAAAAAAATCTGGAATTTCTGATGAAATAGTTGATAGAATAATTGATCAATTAAATTAATGGCAAAAGTTCTTATCAAAAAGTTAGACCCTGCGGTTGAATTACCTGCTTACAAAACAGAAGGTGCATCTGGCATGGATTTAATGGCATTAGTAAAAGAACCCATCAATCTTAAACCAAACTCATCGTGTTTAGTTCCAACAGGGCTTGCTGTTGCATTTTCAAGTGATTTCGAAATCCAAATAAGGCCAAGATCTGGTTTAGCTGCAAAAAACAGTATTAGTGTTTTAAATACACCTGGAACTATTGATAGTGATTACAGGGGAGAAATAAAAGTAATCCTTTTTAATCACGGGAAAAATAATTTCTTAATAAATAATAAGGATAGAATAGCACAAATGATTTTAACTCCTGTAATTAAAATGGATCTTAAGGAAACTGATGATCTACCAGAAACAATTAGAGGAGAAGGTGGTTTTGGCTCTACTGGGAAATGAGCAAAAATTTAAGCAAAAAAGAAATAGATAAATTTTCTAGACAAATAATTTTAAAAAACATAGGTCCATTGGGACAAAAAAAAATCCTAGACTCAAAGGTTTTAATAATTGGGATGGGTGGTCTAGGATGTCCAGCGGCTGATTTTTTAACAAGGTCTGGTATTGGCACACTAGGAATTGCTGATCATGACACCGTTAGCCTATCAAATATTCATAGACAAAGTTTATATGATGAAAAAGATTTAAATCACTCAAAAGTTATAATTGCCAAAAAAAAACTAAATAAAATAAACCCAAAAACAAAAATAAATCTTTATAAATTTAAAATGGATAGAGTAAAATTTGAAAAAATAATAAAAAATTATGACTTCATTATTGATGGTACTGACAATTTTGAAAGTAAATTTTTAATAAATGATTTAAGTTTAAAATATAAAAAATTTCTTGTGACTGGAGCAATTAGTAAATTTGATGGTCATATTTTTACTTTTAATTTTGTAGATAAAAATACTCCTTCTTTACGAGACTTCTATCAAGAGGAAGTTATTACTGATGAAATATTAAACTGTGAATATGAAGGAATATTGGGACCAGTAGCAGGAACAATTGGAACAATGCTAGCTAATGAAGTTTTAAAAAAAATATTAAAAATTGGTCAAAATTTAAATGGATTTATTCTTATTATAGATTTATTAAATTTAAGCTTTAGAAAAGTTAAATTAAATAAAACAAAGAAAAGTGAAAATAAAAAATCTAATAAATAATATTTTTATATTCTCTCTTTTAATATTCTTTATTACCTCAAGTAATGCAGGAGAAATATTCGTTTCTCTTAAAAAAAATAAGGTGAACGTACGCTATGGACCAAGTTTTGAATCTGACATCAAGTATGTTTACAAGAAGATGAATTTACCTTTAAAACAAATCGATAAAAAAGAAAATTTTAGACGAATTATTGATTTTAAAAATAACAGTGGATGGATTCATATTTCACAATTAAAAAAAAGTAATTCAGTAATAGCCACAAAAGATAAAGTTTTATTTAAGAAACCTACATCTTTTGCTAAACCAATTGCTCAAATAAAAGAGGGAAGATTATTAATTGTAGAAAAATGTGAACAAAATTGGTGTAAAATTACATCAGAAGAATTTGAAGGTTGGATTAAAACAGATAATATTTGGGGACTAAATTAACTAAAATCAGCAGATAAAGAGGCTATATTTTCTTTAGATAATTTTGTGCTATGAGAATATTCTTTATGATCAATACCTAGCTCAATTTCTGAGCTATTAGATTGAAATTTTTCTATTTGATCATCAGTAAAATTAAAGTGAATAAACTGTACAGAAGAAGCTTTTCCCTCAGCAGAAGTTCTATCAACATCTTCTTCAGGGACTGCTTTAATTTTCTCACCATTTATTTTCATAAATACTGTTTCTTCTATTCCACCGACTTTTCCAAGGAATGCAGCCCTTGAAATAGGATTATCTATTTCAAACATTAAAGTTGCAGTTAGTTCTTTACCGTTAGGTATTAAAGGATTGTAAGCAGATAACTCATCCTGAAGTTGCTCGTCACCACCTTTTTCAATGTACAACATTTCTTGTACCTGGGCTAACATTGTTTCATAACTTTCAAAATAGAAAGTGGCATAAGGACCTAAAGCAACTCTTCTATTTTTTTTATAATCAACAATATTTTTTCTTAATTCGCGTCTCTTTTCTATATAAACATCTAAAGGTATGATGTCTTCTTTCTGAATTTCTCTTTTTTCTCTCGGCATGATCATAAGTTATAACTTTTTGCCATCAATTCGATAGGATGTAGTGCCTCATCATTAGATATGTTTGTATCAACTTCTAACTGTTTTAAATGTTTACCAGCTAAAGGACAATCAGAAGCCATATACTTATTATTTTTAGTTTTTATTTGTCTAGCTGTAGGTCTTCCAACTTTATTTGCTAAATCATGAGTTTCTTTCATTACCCCAAAAGTTCCTCCATGACCTGCACATCTTTCAACTACATCAATTTTAACGTTAGGTATCAATTTTAACATATCTCTTGCTTTGATACCCATGTTCTGTGCCCTAGCATGACAAGCATGATGCACAGTTACACCTCCATCAATCTCATTTAATCCTTCTGCTAATCCCTCATTGTTTGCAATATCCACGACATACTCATCAATATCCATAACATTTGCAGATAATTTTTTTATTTTTTCATCGTTTGGTAATAACAAAGGCCATTCGAATTTTAACATCAATCCACAACTAGCTGTTAAGGTTACTACTTTATATCCCTTATCAATCCATTCGATTAAATCCTTAGAAACTTTTTTTGCTTGTTCAACAACTTTTGGCAGATCTGCTTGCTCTAAAAATGGCATCCCACAACAACCAGGGTAAGCTTCCTGCACTTCTACGCCATTTTTTTTCAAAACTTTTAAAGCAGCAACACCTGTATTTTTTTTATTAAAATTTACAAAACAAGTTGAATAAATAACAACTTTTCTATCTTTAGAAGATGTTTGATAATTTATCTTTTCTCTATTTTTTTTGAAAAAATTAGAAAAAGTTTCTGAGTTATATTTTGGTAACTGAACTCTTTTATCTATTCCAGTAATTAATTCTAAGATTTTTCTAATTAATTTATTTTTAATATTTGATGCCCAGTTAACTATTTTAGAGAACATGACACCAATTTTAGCGTTTCGGTCTATTTGGGCTAATTGTGTTGGTACGCTTGGTAATTTACCTAATTTTTTTTGAGCTGTTCTATATCGCAGCATCAAATGTGGAAAATCTAAATCAAAATCATGAGGTGGAACATATGGGCATTTAGTCATAAAACACATATCACACAATGTACATGCATCAACGACAGGGGCAAATTGGTCGCTAGATAAGCTTTCAACATCTTCATTTTTAGATTCATCAATCATGTCAAATAGCTTTGGAAATGAGTCGCAAAGATTAAAACATCTTCGGCATCCATGACAAATATCAAACACTCTTCTCATTTCAGCGTCTAACTTTTCAGGATTTAAAAAATCAGGATGCTCAAAATCTATAGGGTGTCTTATAGGTGCACCTAAACTTCCTTCTTTGCTCATATAATTTAATTATTTGAAATTCGAATTGTTTTTAGTGGGCGACTAGCGCCCACTAAGAAATTTGTTTAGCTAATAGACTCTAAAGTTTTTTGAAATTTACCAGCGTGTGATTTTTCAGCTTTAGCTAAAGTTTCAAACCAGTCTGCGATTTCTTCAAACCCTTCTTCTCTAGCAGTCTTAGCCATACCAGGGTACATGTCAGTGTACTCGTGAGTTTCACCTTCGATAGCTGAAGCTAAGTTAGCTTTAGTTTCACCAATTGGTTTGCCTGTTGCTGGGTCACCAACTTGTTCTAAGTATTCTAAATGACCATGGGCGTGACCAGTTTCACCTTCTGCTGTTGATCTAAAAACTGTAGCTACATCATTGTAACCTTCGATGTCTGCTTTTTGTGCAAAATAAAGATATCTTCTATTTGCTTGACTTTCTCCAGCGAATGCTGCTTTTAAGTTTTCTTCTGTTTTACTTCCTTTTAAAGACATTATTTTTCTCCTTTTAAATGTTACTCACCATATAATAGTTATTAAGATTATGTCAACAGTTTAGAATTATTATAATGTAGATTTTAAGTATTTGATTTGATAGAATTATTTTTGAGTTTGATTATCACTCGCAACTCTAACCAAAACTTCAACGGAATTTATTTTTTTTCCAGTTATATTTTTTCTAATATTTATTTTGTCTATATCGCTCTCATCACAATCGATTAGCTCATGCGTATCTTCATCAAAAAAATGATGATGTGCTGATGTGTTTGTATCAAAATAACTTTTATGACTATCGATTGAAATTTCTTTTAGATATCCTTTTTTTTCAAATGCATGAACTGTGTTATAAACTGTAGCTAGAGATATCTTTTGATTCATTTTCTCAGATAACAATTTAACTAAATCGTTAATAGTGAAATGAAAAGTTTTTTCTCTATTATACAAAACTTCACACATTTTTATTCTTTGCTTAGTAGGTCTAAGCCCAACTTCTCTTAATTTTTCAATAAAATTACAGTTTTTTGGCATTGTTTTTTATAATTATTCTAAAGTATGAATAAAAATATAATGTTTTATTATATTATATTAGGATTAAATCAAGTATTAAGGGAACTCAAAATTATGAAAAAAAACTCATACTCCTATGATGACCTAATAACTTGTGGAAATGGTGATCTTTTTGGACCTGGCAATGCAAAATTACCTCTTCCACCAATGCTTATGTTTGACAGAATAACTGAAATCAATGAAAATAATGGTACATTTAATAAGGGCTCTTTAAAAGCTGAATTAGATATTAAAGATGATCTTTGGTTTTTTGATTGTCATTTTAAGAAAGATCCAGTTATGCCAGGGTGCTTAGGTTTAGATGCTATGTGGCAACTCGTAGGTTTTTTTCTAGGTTGGCTAGGAAATCCTGGAAAAGGAAGAGCTCTAGGAGTGGGTACTGTGAAATTTACAGGCGAAGTATTACAGAGTGTAAAAAATGTAAGATATGAAATAGATATGAAAAAAATTATGTCTCCTGGAGGAACAACTGTTGGGCTTGCAAATGGAATTGTTCTTGCAGATAATAAAAAAATATATTCAGCAGAAAGTTTAAAAGTGGGGTTGTTTAAATAATGAGAAGAGTAGTTATTACAGGCTTAGGAGTTGTTTCTTGTTTAGGAAATAATCAAGAAGAAGTTCATCAATCTTTATTAAATTCAAAATCAGGAATTTCTTATGCTGAAGATTATAAAGAGCATAACCTGAAAAGCCATGTTCATGGTAAACCAAATATTAAACTCGAGGATCATATCGATAGAAAAACAATTAGATTTATGGGATCAGGCTCAGCTTACAATTATATTGCAATGAAAGAAGCTATTGAAGACTCTGGGTTAGAAGAAAGTGAAGTAAGTAATTTTAAAACTGGAATTGTGATGGGTTCAGGGGGACCTTCTATAGAAAATGTAATTTTAGCTGCAGATAAAACTAGAGCTAAGACACCAAAATTAATGGGACCTTTTATTGTTCCAAGAACTATGGCCAGTACTGCTTCTGCAACACTTGCCGTACCATTTAAAATTAAAGGAACTAATTACACAATGAGTTCTGCATGTGCAACAAGTGGACATTGCATAGGAAATTCTATGGAATTAATTCAAATGGGTAAACAGGATATTGTTTTTGCAGGTGGTAGTGAAGAAATTCATTGGGCAATGACAGCAATGTTTGATGCAATGACTGCACTATCTTCAAAATATAATGATAAACCTGAAACAGCTTCAAGAGCTTATGACAAAACAAGAGATGGATTTGTAATCGCTGGAGGTGCAGGCGTATTAGTACTTGAAGAGTACGAACATGCAAAAGCAAGAGGAGCTAAAATATACGCAGAATTAACTGGTTATGGAGCAACTTCAGATGGATACGATATGGTAGCACCATCAGGTGAAGGTGCTGTAAGATGTATGAAAATGGCAATGGCAACTGCTAAAAATAAAATTGATTACATTAATACTCATGGAACATCTACTCCAGTTGGAGACATAACTGAACTTAATTCAATTAAAGAAACTTTTGGAGAGGAAATTCCTAAAATAAGTTCTACAAAATCTTTGTCAGGACATCCATTAGGGGCTGCTTCAGTTCATGAAGCCATCTATTGTTTAATAATGATGAAAAATAATTTTATAACGGGTTCAGCAAATATTACAGATATGGATGATGATGCTAAAAAGTTTCCTATAGTTTCTAAAACTGAAACAGGAGCAATTTTAAATACAGTAATGTCAAATAGCTTTGGATTTGGTGGAACTAATGCTGCTTTAATTTTTGAAAAGGTTTGATTTATGAGTTTAATGAAAGGTAAAAAAGGATTAATTATGGGTGTTGCCAATGAAAGATCTATTGCCTGGGGTATTTCTCAAAAACTTGCAGAGGCTGGAGCTGAGCTTGCATTTACATATTTGGGTGATGCTCTTAAAAAAAGAGTAGTTCCTTTAGCAGAAAAATTAAATTCAAATATTACATTTAGTTGTGATGTTGAAAAAAAAGATGAAGTAGTTAAACTATTTGAGGATATTAAATCTCAATGGGGTGAACTTGATTTTGTAGTTCATGCAGTAGCCTTTTCAGATAAATCAGAGTTATCAGGTGAGTATTTAAATACAACAAGAGAAAATTTTTTAAGAAGTATGCTAATTTCTTGTTTTTCATTTACTGAAGTAGCAAAAGAAGCCTCAAAAGTAATGAAACATGGTGGAAGTCTATTAACTTTAACTTACGAGTCTACTAAAGCAATTCCAAATTATAATGTAATGGGTGTTTGTAAATCAGCTCTTGAAGCTAGTGTTAAGTATCTAGCAAGAGACTTAGGAGCTAAAGGCATGAGAGTAAATGCTATAAGCGCTGGACCTATTAAGACATTGGCTGCCTCTGCAATCGGAGATGCAAAATTCTTATATAAATGGAATGAGGAGCATTCTTTCCTCAAGAGAAACGTCGATATTCATGATGTTGGAAATTCAGCATTATATCTCCTAAGTGACCTGGCAAACGGTGTTACTGGAGAAATTCACTATGTTGACGCTGGATACAATAAAGTAGGAATGCCAGATCCCAAAAATATTAATTAATATAATATAATTATTACAACATAACTTGTAAGAAAAGACTTTTTTTATACTATCTAAAGTTATGTTGAAAATTGGTTTTTACCTTAAAGAAGTAAATTTTAGAGGTGTTTGCAATTCTGTATACTTATACGCAATTAATAATCAAAAAATTCTCAAAAATAAGTCATTTATTTTTTATAACAAAAATTCATCTGAGAATGAAAATGAGGCTATGAAAAATTTTAAAAAAAAATTTGTGTTCATTGGAGTAAAAAATAAAGATGAATTAAATAGTTTCGTAAAGAAATTAAAAATTGATTATTGTTATTTTCAGAGAGAAGGTTTTAAGGATTATTTATTACCAAATACAAAAAATATAATTCATGCAATTTTTCCAGAAAACTCTAAATATCATGGTCATAAATACGCTTTTGTATCTGGATGGCTATCTAAAAATTGTTCAAATAATAAATATCCTTACGTTCCATTGCCAATTAGACTTCCAAAGAATAATCAAGATCTGAGAAAAATGTTAAAAATTCCTAAAAATGCAAAAGTTTTTGGATACCATGGTGGAGCTACAAGCTTTGATTTAAAATTTGTTAAAGATGCTATAAAAAAGATTTTAAATGAAAATAAAAATATTTATTTTTTATTTATGAACATTAATCAATTTATTTTACATAAAAGAGTAATATTTATTAAAGGTAGTTTTGATGAATTAAAAAAAGTAAAGTTTATCAATACTTGTGATGCGATGTTGCATGCTAGATCTCTGGGGGAAAGTTTTGGTATTTCATGTGCAGAGTTTGCTATAAAAAATAAGATTATATTTACTTACGGTTTCTGCAAACATAGAGCTCATTTTGAAGTATGCAAAAATAATGTAAAGCCTTATTTTTCTATAAACGATTTAATTAGTAAACTAAAAAATTTTAAAAAAGAAAAAAGAATTAGCGCAAATATTTTAGAGAAAAAATTATCAGAAAAAAATACTATTAAGTTATTCAGAAAAGTGTTTCTAAATAAAAAAAATAAAAAAAAATCATTGGAAATACATGATTATATTTTTATATTTAGTTTCTATTTAAAAAGAGTATATTTTTACACTAGACACAAGATTTATACTAAATTTTATAGTTTATTAATATAAATCCTAGAATATTAATCTAGGATTTATAGTTAAGTTATATAAATTTTTATTCAGATACTTGCTTCATAGAAAGTTTAACTTTACCTCTGTCGAAACCAATTACTTTGACTTTTACTTCATCGCCTTCTTTGACAACGTCAGTTACTTTAGCAACTCTCTTATCTGCAAGTTCCGAGATATGAACCAGTCCATCTTGTTTTCCTAAGAAATTTACAAATGCACCAAACTCCATGATCTTCATTACTTTTCCTGAATAAATTTTATTCAATTCAGCTTTTGCAGTGATGTCTTTTATCATTTGCATTGCGATGTTTCTAGACTCTTCATCTGGTGCAGCAACTGTTACTACACCTTCGTCATTTACATCTACTTTTGCACCTGATTTTTCAACTATCTCTCTAATTGTTGCACCACCTTTTCCAATCACAGCTGCAATGTCTTTTTTATCAACATTAACTTGTTCCATTTTTGGAGTATGTTTTCCAACATCAGATCTTGAAGCAGATAATGCTTTATTCATTTCTCCTAAGATATGAACTCTTCCCTCTTTAGCTTGACTTAATGCCTGCTCCATAATTTCAAATGTAATACCTGTAATTTTGATATCCATTTGAAGAGAAGTTATTCCATCTTTAGTTCCAGCTACTTTAAAATCCATATCACCTAAATGATCCTCATCACCTAAAATATCTGATAGAACGCTAAAATCATCACCTTCTTTTATTAATCCCATTGCAATACCTGCAACTGGCTCCTTGATTGGCACTCCTGCATCCATCAATGCTAAAGAAGTTCCACAAACAGTTGCCATAGAAGAAGATCCATTCGACTCTGTAATCTCCGAAACTACTCTAAAGGTATATGGAAATGCTTCTTTGGTTGGTAGTGATGAGTTAATTGCTCTCCATGCTAATTTACCATGACCAATTTCTCTTCTACCTGTTCCAATTCTACCAGTTTCTCCAACTGAAAAAGGAGGAAAATTGTAGTGAAGCATAAATCGTTCTCTTTGCAATCCATCCAAACTTTCAATTCTTTGCTCATCATCAGATGTACCTAATGTTGCAACAACAATTGCTTGAGTTTCTCCTCTTGTAAACAATGCAGAACCATGAGCTCTTGGTAAAACACCAACTTCGCACGAAATTGGTCTTACATCTGATAAGCCTCTACCATCAATTCTATTTTTGTTTTTAAGTATATCAGTTCTAACAATTGATTTTTCAATATTTTTTAACTGACTATTAACATCTAGATCACTATAATTTTCATCCTCTTCGTAAAGCTTTTTAGCTTTATCAGTTATCTCTGAAATTTGATCTGATCTATCTTGTTTATCTCTTGTCGCAAAGGCTTTCTTAAGATCTTCCGTAAAAGTTTCTTCTAATTTTTTCTTTACTTCTGATAGATCTTTCTTTTCAACAGTCCACTCAGGTTTTCTACATTCTTTTGCAAGTTCCTCAATCATTTCAATTACTGGAACAAATCCTTCATGTCCAAATTTAACTGCATTTAACATTTCTTCTTCTGTTAAACCACTTGCTTCAGACTCAACCATAAGCACAGCATCTTTTGTACCTGCTACAACCAAATCTAATTTTGATTTTTCTAAATCTACTTTAGATGGGTTTAAAACATATTTACCATCAATAAAACCAACTCTTGAAGCTCCTACAGGCCCCATGAATGGCATTCCTGATATTGATAATGCAGCTGATGATGCAGTGATTGATAAAATATCTGGTTCATTTTCTTTATCGTATGAAATTACTGTTGGTAATAACTGTACTTCATTTTTAAATTCATCAGGGAACAAAGGTCTGATTGGTCTATCAATTAATCTAGAGATTAATGTTTCACTTTCAGTTGGTCTTGCTTCTCTTTTAAAATACCCACCTGGAATTTTTCCAGCTGCATAATATTTTTCTTGGTAATTTACAGATAATGGAAAGTAGTCCATATCAGGATTTACTTTTTTTGCTCCTACTACTGTTGCTAGTACGACTGTCTCTCCACATGTTGCAATTATTGCACCGTCTGCCTGTCTTGCTACTTTACCTGTTTCTAAACTTATCTTCTTTCCCGCTACTTCAATTTCCTTCTTGTATACTTTAAACATTTCATTTCCATTTCGTTTCGTTCGTTTCGTTCCATTCCGTTCTATCTATTTTGATTTCTATTTTCTTAAATTCAATTTCGACAGTACATTTTTGTAAGAATCCATTTTATTTTTCTTAAGGTATTCTAACAATTTCTTTCTTCTATTTACCGCTCTCAACAATCCAACAGATGAATGTTTATCTTTTTTGAATTGCTTAATATGTTTAGAGAGAGTTTCAATTTTCTCTGTTAGCAAAGCGATCTGTATCTCTGAAGATCCAGTATCTTTATCGTGTGTTGCTAATTCTTGTATCTTTTTGTTCATGCCTCTATCTTCCTATTTATTTGTTTGTTTTATTAAGTTTTCTATTTTTTCCGCATACTCAAAAGATTCGTCTTTCTTAAATAGTAATTTTGGTAAAAATTTCATAACCACTTTTTGTGATAAAATTTTTCTAATTAAAAACGAATATTCCTTTAAAATATTAATTGTTTCTTCCGCATCTTTTCCACCCAATGGAAGAACATATGCTTTAGCAATTTTTAAATCAGGACTCATTCTAACCTCAGTAACCGTTATTGTGTTTGTTTCTAAATTGGGCACCTTAGCCTCATTTCTTATAAAAATCATGCTTAAAGACTGCTTAATCATTTCTCCTACTCTAAGCTGTCTTTGAGATACTGGTTTTCCTATTCTATCTGCCATTAAATTGACCTCTCTGTAGATGTAACACTAAATGCTTCTATTGTGTCATTTTTTTGAAAATCCATATAATCTTTAACGGTTATTCCACATTCTTGACCATCACTTACCTGTTTAACTTGGTTTTTTTCTCTGAATATTGTTGAAACTTTACCAGTATATATAATAACTCCATCTCTAATAATTCTTACATCTGAAGCACTATTAATTTCTCCTTCAGTTACTTTTGAGCCAGCAACTTTACCTGCACCCGAAACTTTAAATATTTCTAAAATTTGTGCAGTACCAGTAATTTTTTCTTGTACATCAGGCGCCAATAATCCTGACATTCTTTGCTTAATGTAATCTAAGACTTCATAAATAATATTGTATGAAGATATTTTTATTTTTTCATTTTCAGCAAGTTTTTTTGCTTCTTTACTTGGTTTAACATTGAAGGCTATTAATACTGCATTTGAAGCTTTAGCTAATGTAACGTCTGTCTCTGTTACCATTCCTATGTCAGATAAAATTATTTTAGGTTTAACTTCATCGTGTTTAATTTGACTGATTGCATTTTTAATAGCCTCTGATGATCCGTGAACATCAGATTTAATAATTAAATTTAATTCCTCCGTAGATTTATCTGAAAAGGCTGAGTCTTGAGTTGCAAAAGTTAGCGGATTTTTTCCGTCTTTGCTTTCTTGAGCTCTATTTTCACTTAGTGTTTTAGCTTCTTTTTCAGTATCTAGAACTATAAAATCATCTCCAGCTTTTGCTGCCCCATTTATTCCTAAAATTTCTACAGGTGTTGAAGGTAAGGCTTCACTAATATTTTGACCTTTGTCATTAATTATGGCTCTAACTTTTCCCCATCTTAGACCACTTACAAAAAAATCACCTCTTTTAAGAGTTCCAGTAGTAACAATTATATTTGCAACTGGACCTCTACCAACATCAATTTTAGACTCTAAAACTATACCTGTAGCTTTAGATTCATAATCTGTTTTAAGATCCAAAATCTCAGCTTGAAGTACTATAGATTCTACTAATTTACCTAAGTTTTGTTTTGTTTTAGTTGAAATTTCAACCATTAAAGTATCGCCAGATAAATCTTCAGCAATTAATTCATGTTCTAATAATTGATTTTTTATCTTCTGAGGATCTGCCTCTGGAAGATCACATTTATTTATTGCTACAACTATTGGAACATTGGCAGCTTTAGCGTGTTTAATTGACTCAATAGTTTGAGGTTTAACTCCATCATCTGCAGCAACCACTAATACAACCACATCAGTTAATTTTGATCCTCTTGCCCTCATCTCTGTAAAAGCAGCATGACCTGGTGTGTCAATAAATGTTAATTTATTTCCTTGGCTTTCAATTTGATAGGCACCAATGTGTTGAGTTATCCCACCAAATTCTCCTGAAACTACATTTGCACTTCTAAGCACATCTAGTACTGATGTTTTACCATGATCCACATGCCCCATGACAGTAACTATTGGGGGTCGATTTTTTAAATTTTCTGTTCTTGAAGCTTTTATTTTTTGAATAATTTCTTCTGCTTTCTCTTCTCTTATTGGGTTATGACCAAATTCTTTAACTAAATATTCTGCAGTATCTGCAGCTAATGTTTGATTGATAGTAACCGTAACACCCATACCAAATAAATGCTTAATTACATTACTTGATTGTTCTGCCATTCTGTTTGCTAGTTCTCTTACTGTGATTACTTCAGGTATATTAATGTCTCTTTTAATTGGTTTTAAATTTTCTTGAGAGTCATCTTTTGAAGAATTTTTTATCTCTTTTTGCCTTGCTCTTTTAACTGATGCTAAACTTCTTTGTTTTGCATCAATCTCATCACTTAGCGCTCTTGACACTGTTAACTTTAACTCTCTTTTTTTTGTTCCAGCTTTTAAAGTTTTTCTATCTTTGCTTTCACTATCTCCTTTAAGTCGTTTAGTAGCTCTTTGCTCTGCTAGTTTTCTCTTTTCAAAATCGTTTGTTATAGGGGGGGATTTAGGATTAAATGAAGGTTTTAATGGTGCTCCTCTGTTGAAAGTTGAGATTGTTCTTGGCTTATTCGTACTAGATCTAAATGATCCACCTCTACTCGATAATTTTCCAGTTTGTTTTTCAATTACTACAGAATTTTTTCCTTGAGATTTAGCAATCTCAATGTTCTTGATTGATTTTTTGGCTGAGCCTGAAATTGTTAATTTTGTTTTTTTCTCCATACCTCATTACTCAATCTTTATAAACAATATTTCTAGCAGACATAATTAGTTCATCTGCCTCTTCTTTAGATAAAGCAAAATCCTCCAGATAACCATGGATTTTTACTCTCTCACCTTTAACCACATCATAACCACCAGTTAATTCATCAGATGCTAAATCTGCAAAATCTTCTAAACTTAAAATTTTTTGTTCACCAAGTGTGACTAACATTCCTGGTGTTAATCCCTTTAAATTAATCAATGCATCTTCCAGACCTAATTCTTTAATTCTCTGAGAAATATCCTCTTGATCCTTTTCATGAAACTCTTTAGCTCTTTCTATTAATGCTTTAGCGGTATCTTCTTCTATACCTTCTATTTTCATTAAATTTTCAGCTGAACTATCTTTGATATCATCGATAGTTGAAAAACCTTCAGCAACAAGTAACTGACCTAAAGTTTCATCTAACTCTAAATTTTTTACAAAGTTATCAGTTTTTTCTTTAAATTCTAATTGTCTTCGTTCAGAGTCTTCTGCATCTGTCATTATATTAATTTCATAGTTTAAGAGTTTTGTCGCAAGTCTTACATTTTGACCTCTTCTTCCTATTGCTTTGCTTAAATTTTCCTCAGTAAGAATTACATCAAGTTTTTTTCTTTCACTATCAACGTTAACTCTTTGAACTTCAGCAGGGGATAACGCATTTGAAACCAAAATAGCAGGGTCTTCTGACCAATTAACTATATCAATTTTCTCTCCTTGAAGTTCATTTACAACAGCCTGCACTCTTGAACCTCTCATACCTACACAAGCACCCACCGGATCTAGAGATGTATCAACTGCTTTAACACATATTTTAGCTCTACTTCCAGGATCTCTTGAAGAAGATTTAATTTCTATTAGTCCGTCATAAATTTCGGGAACCTCTTGAACAAAAAGCTTTTCCATAAATTTAGGATGAGCTCTAGATAGAAATATTTGTTGCCCTCTAGGTTCTCTTCTAACGTCATGACAATAAGCTTTTATACGATCACCTGCTTTAATATTTTCACGAGGTATTAATTCATTTTTTTGAATTATTGCTTCAGTTCTTCCTAAATCAACAATTACATTTCCAAATTCTAATCTCTTTACGATTCCACTTAAAATTGTGTCTTTCTTATCAATAAAATCGTTAAATTGTCTTTCTCTTTCAGCTTCTCTTACATTAAAACTAATCACCTGCTTTGCGGTTTGCGCAGCTATTCTTCCAAAATCAAATGAAGGAAGTGGCTGCAATACTTCATCACCAATAGATTTATCTTTATTTAATTCATTTAAATTAATTGCATCTTCTAATTTTATCTCTGTATTGGCATTTTCAGGATTTTCAGCGATTATCAATTTTCTAAAAAGTTCAATATCTCCATTGTCTCTATTGATAGAAACTTTAATTTCATTTTCCTGTCCAAATTTTGATTTTGCAGCTTTAGCAATACCTGTTTCCATAGAACTTATAATTAGTTCTTTATCAATTGATTTTTCTAAAGCTACAGCTTCAGCAATTCTTAATAATTCAAGTTTATCTGCTCTTTTATTTAACATAATTTTGTTTGCTCCAAAAAAAAATGGGCTAAAGCCCATTTTGTAAAGTTCAATAATGTAGTTGCAATATAGTAAAGTTTTTTTTTAATTCAACAGAAACTATTTAGAAAAAGCGTTAGTTTTATCAGTTTTTTCCCATGAAAATGAACCATTTTCTTCTGGTGCTCTACCAAAATGACCATAGGCAGATGTTTTTTCATATATTGGTTTATTTAAATTTAACATCTCTCTGATACCTCTAGGGCTCAAATCAAAATTTTCTTTAATCTTTTCTACGACAAATTTATTTTTATCTAGATCATTATCAAATAAGTCCACATAAATAGATAATGGTTTTGATACGCCGATTGCATAAGCTAATTGAATTAAACATTTCTCAGCAATTTTAGAACCAACAACATTTTTAGCAATGTACCTTGCCGCATAAGCTGCTGATCTATCAACTTTAGTTGGATCTTTTCCAGAGAAAGCACCACCACCATGTGGCGCAGCTCCGCCATAAGTATCAACAATTATTTTTCTACCTGTTAAACCACAGTCTCCATCTGGACCACCAATTACAAAATTTCCTGTCGGATTTACATAAAACTCATCCTCATTAAAATCATTAAGAAAATTCTCAGGAATAGATTTTAGCATATAAGGTCTTAATAAATCTCTTACTTGTGCTTGATTGACATCAGCTGAATGTTGTGAAGATATTACTACTGATTTTACTTTTGAAGGTTTTCCATCAACATATTCAAATGTTACTTGGCTTTTTGAGTCTGGTTCAATATTTTTTAACTTTCCTGACTTTCTGTCTTCCGCCATCAGTCTTAAAATTTTATGAGAATAATGAATTGGTGCTGGCATTAAAACATCTGTTTCATTACATGCGTATCCAAACATGATACCTTGATCTCCAGCTCCTTCATCTTTATTTCCTGATGAGTCCACTCCCATAGCAATATCAGCTGATTGGGAATGTAAATGACTTTCAATTTTTGTGACTTCTTTCCAAGTAAATCCTTCTTGGTCATAGCCAATATCTTTTATACAATTCCTAACTTTTTCAATTAATTCATCTTTTTTTATTTCGGGTCCTCTTACTTCACCAGCTAAAACAACTTTATTTGTAGTAGTTAATGTTTCGCAAGCAACTCTAGAATATGGATCACCAGAAATATAACTATCAACAACCATGTCTGAAATTCTATCAGATACTTTATCTGGATGGCCTTCTGAAACTGATTCACTTGTGAAAAGATAATTTTTTAAATTACTCATTTTTTAGTTTCTTAAACGAAAATATTAAAAAAATATACAATAAAATTATAAATCCAAAAATTTTATTTCCAAATTTTGCAAATAGTGTCGTCTCTATTTTTCTTGTCTCACTTAAATCAATATAACCCGATTTATTTATATCAACTTTTTGCTCTATAATTCCAAGTGGATTAATAATTGCTGTTGTACCATTATTTGCTGATCTTAAAACATATTTCCCACTCTCTATCGCCCTAAAAATACTATGAGTTAAATGTTGATCTGGTCCAATTGATTTACCAAACCAGCCATCTTCTGAAATATTTACAATATAATCAAACTTACTATTTGTGAAAATTTTACCCGAATAAATTATCTCATAACAAATAAGGGGTAATATTTTAACTGATAAATTATTATATTTCAGATTAATTATGTTTCTTTGTTCACCTTTTGAATATGATTGATAGTCGTTAGTAATTGTTTTTAAACCAATACTTTTTAACAAGTTTTCAAAAGGTAAAAATTCACCAAAAGGAACAAGATTAATTTTGTTATATGAATTTATTACATTAAGGTCATAGTCAAAAATAGATAATGAATTAAAATATTTAATAGTTTTATTTTCATCTTCTTTGCTATTTATCCCAATTGCTAATAAATGATTTTCGTTGAATTTATTTTCAAATAACCATTTGTATTCTTTTAGTTGGTCTTGTGAAATACCTGGAATAATACCTTCTGGCCAAATAAAAATTATTTTTTGATTTTTTTTAGGAGAGCTGATTTCAATTAGCTCTTCTATTGCAGTTATTGGATCAATATTATTATAAAATCTATCTATGCTTATATTTGAACTTAAAATTCTTAGTTTGTAATCAAGTTTTTTTACCTCTTGATTATTAAATTTTTCAAAATTTTGTGAACCAAGTATATAAAATGACATTGTTGTAATAAGAAATGCAACACAAATACTAATATCTTTTTTATTCTCTCTTAAAATGAATATTGATGGGCTTGTAAATAATGAAATACAGAAAAGATTAAAGCTGTATGTGCCTATGACTGATGTAATATTTAAAATTTCGATTTGATTAGAGAAACTATAAGCAATTAAATTCCAAGGGAAACCAGTGAGTATTGATCCTCTCATAAATTCTACTATTCCAAATATTAAAGAAAAAAGAAAAAATGAGCTTAATTTATTATTTGGTTTAGAAATCACAAATAGATAAGCAACTAAAGCATAAAACAAGGCCAAGAAACCAGGTATTAATATTATTGTAAAAGGTATTAAAAACTTAAAATTTTGATCAAACGTTAATGATATTGAGATCCAATATAAATTACTTACAAAATAACCAAACCCAAATAACCAACCATAAAGAAAAAATATTCTTCTATTTTTATAAAACTCAATTTTTTTTATTAAAAATATATAGAATAAACTAAAAGTTAAAAAATTTATTACAACATAATTAAATGGAGGCAAACTTAAGGAAGTAAGCACTCCTAATAAAATTAAATAAATTAATTCAATATAAAATTTATTTTTCAATTTAATTTATTTTTGATTGTACAGATTTAAATAATAGATTTTCCTCTTTTAACATTTTGGAATAATCTTTATTTTTTTTATGATCAAAACCTAAAAGATGAAGAAAACCGTGTATAAATAATTTAGTAACTTTTTCTTTAAAAGATTTTAAATTTTGTGATCTTGGTTTGTCTAGATAATTATAGCTAATGATGATGTCTCCAAGATAAGTATTTTTGGAAATTTTTATTTTTTTATATAATGGAAAAGATAATATATCGGTAGATTTATTTTTTTTTCTAAAAACCTTATTTAATTTTTTAATATTCTTATTATTTGAAAGTAATAGTGTTAAGGTTACTTTTTTATTCAAAAATTTATATTTTTTTGGAAAAGCTTTACATATTTTTTTAAAAAAAATGTCTTTATTTTTAAGTCTTTTTGACCAAGCCTTCTCCTCAGAGAAGACATTAATACTAATCATTATTTGAGTATGCTTTGACTATTTTTGAAACAAGTGGATGCCTGACTACATCTGAATGATCAAAATCAACTATGGATATTTCTTTTAAATGCCCTAGCAACTCTTTTGATCGAACCAATCCTGACATGCTTTTATTTGGTAAATCAATTTGAGATGGGTCACCATTTACAACAATTTTAGAATTTTCTCCAATACGTGTTAAAAACATTTTTATCTGGGTATCCGTAGCATTTTGTGCTTCATCTAAAATTGCAAAGGAATTTTTTAGAGTTCTACCTCTCATGAAAGCTAAAGGTGCAATCTCTATATCTCCAATCTCAATCATTCTTTGTATTTTTTCAAAGTCAAAGAGATCATATAAAGAATCATATAAAGGTCTAAGATAAGGGTCTACTTTTTCCTTCATATCACCAGGTAAAAATCCCAAACGCTCGCCTGCTTCTACAGCTGGTCTTGAAAGAATAATTCTCTCAATCTTTTTTTCTAAAAGCATAGTTAGACCTACAGCGACTGCTAGAAAAGTTTTTCCTGTTCCCGCTGGTCCAGCTGAAATTACAATATCACTCTCCCTCAAAGCTCTCACATAGCTTTTTTGTTTTTCAGATCTAGGAATTATAGATTTTTTTGGAGTTTTAATAATATCTGTAACGTTATTATTTTTTACTTTTTCATTAATCATAAAGTTATCAACCGATGAAAGTATATCTTTATTCTCTATACTTCCATTATTAATAAACTGATTAGCCAAAAATTGAATAGCATTTTTAATTTTTTCATTCTTTTCAGGTGTTGATTTAATTAAAATTGAATTTCCCCTTGAATATAAGCTACAATTTGCAATTTTTTCTAATTCTTGTAAATTTTTATTAAATTCCCCGACAACACCCATTAACAAGTTATTGTCGTGAAATATAACGCTTAAAGAATTATTATCTGAATAAACAAATTTTAAAGACTGATCAATATTTTTTTTAGTTATTCCACTCAAATTCTATGCAACCCTCTGATCCGAATTAGTTATAACTTCACCGAATAAAGTATTTCTATTACTATCTTTAATTCTCACTTGCACTATTTTTCCAATATCATTCTTTTTACCATTAAAAATTACAGATGTCATATACTCAGATCTACCAAAAGCTTTGCTTTTATCATCGGTTAAATTTTCAACCAAAACATCTATAACTTTTCCCTTCAATGAGTTGTTCATTTGGATTTGATTTTTGAATAAAACATTTTGAATTTTTTCTAATCTTTTAAAAGAAATTTTTTTTTCAATTAAGTCTAAATTTTCAGCCACTGTTCCAGGTCTTGGGCTAAAGATGAAAGAGTAAGAGTTAATAAATTTAACCCTTTCAATTAAATTAAAGGTATCTTTAAAATCCTGATCTTCTTCACCAGGATAACCTATAATAAAATCACTTGAAAATTTTATCTTTGGATTAATTTCTTTTAATTTATCAAAAGTATTTACATATTCATCAATAGTATGTTTTCTATTCATTGAGTTTAAAATTTTATTAGATCCACTTTGGACAGGTAAATGCACAAGTGGCATTAACTTTTTAGAGGTTTTATATACTTCAATCAAATCATCAGTCATATCTTTTGGGTGAGATGTTGTATATCTAACTCTTTTAATTTCAGATATTTTTTCAATATTTAAAATCAAATCTGATAGTCTGTATCCTTCATTATCGTAAGCATTTACATTTTGACCAAGTAAAATTATTTCTTTTGCACCATTATCAGCTAAATATTTTGCCTCATCCAAAATTTGTTTAAATGGTCTAGAATATTCTGGTCCTCTTGTATATGGGACCACACAAAAATGACAAAACTTATCACATCCTTCTTGAATAGTTAAAAAAGATGAAACTTTTCCAGCTTCATTTTTTATTTTGCTTAAATATTTAAATTTAGAAACTGCATCAAACTCAGTCTCTTCTATCTTTTTCTTTTTCTCAGTATAATTTAAAATAGTATCATTAATTTTATGATAGGCTTGAGGACCAATAACTAAATCTATGTAAGGTTCTCTTTTAAGCATCTCTTGGTTTTCTGCTTGAGCAACACACCCTGCAATAATCACCAATGGTTTTTTTTTAAATCTAAAAATTTTTTTCACTCTACCTATTTCATGATAAACTTTTTCTTTTGCTTTGTCCCTAATGTGACATGTGTTTAAAAGATAACAGTTTGCTTCTTCATATTTTTCTGTTTTTTCATAACCAATTTTTTTAACTGAATCATATATTCTATTAGAGTCATACTCATTCATTTGACATCCAAAAGTTTTAATAAATATTTTTTGATTCATAATTACTGGGATTTTTTCTTAACCCCATATAATTCTAATTTATGGTCTACTAATTTATATCCATATTTTTCTGCAACTCTTTTTTGCAACTTTTCAATTTCTTCGTCTACAAATTCTATGATTTCACCAGTTTTCACATCTATTAAATGATCGTGATGGCCTTCATTAAGCTCCTCATATCTTGCTTTCCCACCTTTAAACTCATGCTTTGTTAATATTCCAGACTCTTCAAATAATTTTACCGTTCTATAAACAGTTGCAATACTTATTTTTGGATCAATTTTAGACACCCTATTATAAAGTTCATCTACATCCGGATGGTCAGAAGACTCGGACATTACTTGTGCAATTACTCTTCTTTGATCAGTTAATTTAACTCCTTTTGCTATACATTTTTGCTCTATTGTTTCTGACATAAAATAATTTTAACTTAAATAAATAGGGTTAATCAAATTTTTTTTAATATTAAATTTATCGCACAAATGAGGGATATTCTCGTATTTTATGTCTTTTTCACCTTTAAAATCTTGAATGCTATAACAATAGTAATCAATATTATTAGTTAAATTAAATGCTTTAACTATAGAAAATGAATTTCTTATTCCCGCAAAACTTCCAGGCCCCCTATTTAAATAAATTGTATTAATATCTTTCAAGTTTAATTGATGAGAATTTAAAAAATCATTAATAATTAAAGTTAATTTTTCATAATTAATTTTAGTATTCTCTTTAGTAATATTATAAATATCATTACTAGTTATGATCATTAAAAAAATTTTTTCACTGGCTGCATCAATTATCAGTTTAGTCATAATTATTTTATTTTCTAATATCAGTTCTAAATCAGATGAAAATAATATCAAATACTATTCCAATGATGAGGGAATTCTATCAATTATGTACCACCGTTTTAATGAGAATAAGTACCCCTCAACCAATATTAAAATGGATATATTTAAGGAACATATAAATATTATTAAGAACTCAAATTTTAATTTTCATAATCCAAATAATTTTGATGAACAGTTTAATAAACCAAAACAAAAAAAAGAAATTCTCATAACTATCGATGATGCTTTTGAATCTTTTTATACTGAAGCATGGCCTTATCTAAAAGAAAATAAAATTCCATTTATTTTATTTGTTTCCACTGAACCAGTGGGAAAAAGGGGTTACATGACTTGGAAGCAAATTAAAGAGGTTGAAGTTAATGAATTTGTAAATATAGGACATCATTCTCATACTCACGAATATCTCATAGATGTAAGCAATGAAGAGTTTATTTTAGATATAGAAACGGCTAATAAAATTTTTCTAAGGGAACTTGGTTATATCCCTAACCTATTCTCATATCCTTTTGGTGAATACTCTAAATTCATGAAAGACTATATATCTAAAAATTTTAAATATGCTTTTGGTCAGCATTCTGGTGTTATTGATTTAAATAAAGATAAATTTGAGTTACCTAGATTTCCAATTAATGAAAAATATGGAGAAATAAAAAGATTTAAATCAATAATAAATTATTTTCCACTTGAGTATAAAAAAATTCTTCCTGAGGAAAAACAACTGATTGAAAATACAAACCCTCCAAATTTCAGGGTTGAATTTTTCAAAGAGCAAAAAAATTTATCAAAAATTAATTGTTATTCTAATGAGGGAGACGTTTGGGAAAAATCAAAAACAATATTTGCCAACAACTCTTTAACGATTAAATTTAGAGAACCATTCAAACCAAGAAGAGGAAGAATTAATTGTTCTCTGAATGATGGTGGAAAATGGAGATGGTTTGGTGTGCAATTTCCTATAAAAGAAAATTAAATTAAACTTTCTAAATCTTTGCTTGATGGCAACAATCTCGCTTCATCAAAATCTTTTAAGTTATTTTGTTCAATAATTTTTTGTAAAACCTCTATATATTGGCTTCCTGTTTCTGCATATTTATCTAAATGTTTAGACAAAATTAAACTATCCAAAGGTTTATTTTGATTTCTAAGTTCTGTTCTTGCTTTTCTTAAATTTTTATAAGTTGAGTGTGTATTTAAATTTCTTAAATATGCTCTTACAGACAGCTGCAAGCTATGAAATTTCATAACTTTATGATCTTTACCTTCATCTGCATTTTTAGGTTTTAATCCTTCTCCTGACCAAGTCCATTGTCCAAATAAAGCATTTCCCTTTAAAGCAAATCTTGAAGTGCCCCAACCAGTTTCTTTAGCTGCTTGAGCTATTGCCAACGAAACTGGAATTTCATCCATTCTTATTTTTAAAGTAGATAAATCATTTTTTCTTACACCATATTGTTTATACTTTTTTTCTAACCATTTTTTTTCAATATCGGTATTGCTATTCTTATTTAGAATTGTAAATAACCTTTTTCTATCAACTCTAATTTTATTGTTTTCTTTAACTATTAATGGGAGGACAATTTTTATAAACATATCTTTTCTTTTTTTTGTGTTAGCTATGTTTTTAATTTCATTCGGAAGTAGACCAATATCTATTGGTTTTACTAATTTTGTATCTCTTACATCTTTTAAATTATAATTTACCTCTTTAAATAATGAGTCAATCTCGGATGTTGTATATCTGACCAGATTAATTTCGGAATTATTCTCTTCTAAAATATCATATAATAAATCTCTCTCATTAGCATCTGCTGTCGAATCTTCTTCTATAATTTCATCTTTGTTTAGGGTTCTATTTAAAATATTTTTTGAATTATTTGTAAATTCTTTATTATTAAGATTTTTATAACTAAAATTGATAATTATGGGTGCCACATAAAAGAATGAAATCACAATAAAAGAACTTAAAAAAAATCTAGAAACTATATTAAAGGTTTTATTTTTTAAAAAGCCTGATCTTTTAAATTTTCTCATAATTAATTATTGTATGGCAACAACCTCTTTTACTTCTGGCAAATAGTGACATAAAAGATTTTGAACACCTTGTTTTAAAGTCATAGTTGAACTTGGACATCCTGAACAACTTCCTTGTAATTGAACCTTAACAATTCCGTCCTTAAACTCTTTAAATTTTATGTCTCCACCATCTCTAGCAACAGCAGGTCTTATTTTTTCCTCTAAGATTTTTACAATTTTTGATTCAATTTCGCTTAAATCCAAATCCTCCTCTTTTATATTTTCATCAATTACAAACTTTTTACCATCTGCATAAAAATCATTTATTAGAGAAATTACGATATGTTTAATTTCGTCCCACTTAATGTTTTCTTTCTTATTAACCGAAATAAAATCTTGACCTAAAAAAATACTCTCAACACCATTTATTGACAAAATATTTCTCACTAATTCATTTTTGATGTCATCTTTATTTGTAATTTCATAAGGACCACTATTTGAAACTTTCTTCCCAGGAAGAAATTTCAAAGAATTTGGATTTGGTGTTACTTCTGTTTGCACGAACATAAATTATATATAGTGAATATTTTAAAAATTAAAACTTGATAATAAATTTTTATTAAAAACCTACTATTTCTTTAATTCTTTCAATCTTTTTGGAAGCAATCATATTTGCTTTTTCAACTCCATCTAGAAGAATTTCATCAAGAAATTTTTTATCTTTTAAAAGTTTTTTTATCTCATTAGAAATAGGTTCTATTTCATTAACAAGTTCTTCAGCTAATACTTCTTTAAATTCTGAAAAATTTTTACCAGAAAAATTTTTTACTGAGTTTTCTAATGTTGAGTTTGTCAAGCTCGAATAAATTCCCAAAAGGTTTTTTGCCTCTAATCTTTCATCAAGTTCCTTTATATCTTGTGGCATAGGTAAAGGATCAGTTTTTGCTTTTTTTATTTTGTTTATTATTTGATCTTTATCATCTGTTAAATTTATTCGACTTAAATCTGATAATTCTGATTTGCTCATTTTTTTTGAACCATCTTTTAAACTCATTATCCTAGAAAACTCTTTTTGAATTAAAGTTTCAGGAACTTGAAGAAAATTTTCTACTTCAAAATCATTATTAAATTTTTGTGCTATGTCTCTACACAACTCTAAATGTTGTTTCTGATCATCACCTACAGGTACATGAGTAGCATCATATAAGAGAATATCAGCTGCCATTAAAACTGGATAAGAGTACAGTCCTATGCTGGCTTTCTCTTTATCTTTGCCAGCTTTCTCCTTAAATTGTGTCATTCTATTCAACCAGCCCATTCTAGCAACACAGCTTAATATCCATGCTCCTTCTGCATGTGCAGCCACACTAGATTGATTAAAAATTATACTTTTTTTTGGATCTATTCCGCTTGCTACAAAAGTTGCAACAGTTTCCCGTATATTATTTTTTAATTCTTTAGGATCTTGCTTTACTGTAATGGCATGCAGATCAACTACACAAAAAATACATTTATTATCTTTATCGTTATTTAAGTCTACAAAGTTTTTTATGGCACCCAAATAATTTCCAAGATGAAGATTACCTGTAGGCTGAACGCCAGAGAATATTTTTTTACCCATAAAATTAATACTTTAATTTAATATCATTCATTTGAAAAGCTTTGATGAAATAAGACACAATTAAATAAAACAATAACCCTA
>CACNTU010000006.1 GCA_902623415.1 uncultured Pelagibacteraceae bacterium | reverse complement strand
ACTATTAGGCTCTCCATTAATTATTATGATAGGTTTAATTTTCATAAATTGTAATATCTTTTTTAATTTTATTAAAATATATATTTGAATATTGATTTAGTTGTTGATTACGCAAAGTTCTTATTCTTGACTTAAGCTCAGATTCCATATCTATAGTTTGTTTTATTTTTTTTTTGTCCTTAACTAGCAAAATTAAGAAACCTCCAGGAATAATTATAGGATCTGTATATTCATTAATTTTTAATTTTATTATTTGTTTACGGATTTTTTGGTTTATTGAATTTTCATTGATCCAACCTAATTTCCCTCCAGTTTTAGAAGTGTCTGAAATACTAAATATCGATGCAGTATTTTCAAAACCATTTGAGATGATACTATTTTTTATTTTTTCAAAAGTTTCTTTAAATTTATTATTATCATCAAGGTTAAAAATAATTTCATATAATAAATATGAATTTACATTAGACTCACTTATTTCAATTTCTTTTTTAATCTTGTTTTTATCAATTTTTACTTTTGAAAAGAATTTCTGATATATAATTTGATTCCAAATAGCCTCATTGGTTAGTTTAATCTTAACAGTCTCAATTTTAACATCATGCAACTTTAAATAATCTATAAATTCATTTTCATTTGATAGACCAATATTTCTATAAACGTTTTCAATAATAGTATTTAAATAGTTTTCATCTACCTTTATTTTTCTTTCTTTTAATATCTCTATTTCTTTTATTTTTTCTCTTATAAGAGAAGTTTTTGCTACCTCAAAAATTTTATCTTTATTTAAATTTTTTAAATTAGGATTTAGAGCTTTAAGATATTTTACTTCATCAGTCACATCTAAATTTGTAATAATTTTATTATCAATTTTTAAAATTATTTTGTTATTAATAGATGATAGAGAATAATCATTTAAATTAACAAATAAAATAAAGACCAAAAAGTACATTAAGGTCTTAGATTTAAACACACTGAACATTTAAAAAATTACTCTACTGATTGTTGAATTGTAGTTAAAGGATAAAAGCTTATTGTAAACATTAAGTTTTCTGATGGCTTTAAGTCTCTGTCCTCATAATATGTTTTGTCAAATCTAATCCCTGCAGTTAAGCAATCATTTTTATACTCATAAATTAGGTTATAATATTCAGTGAGATTTATTTCTCTATTCCGTCTAGTTTTAAAAGAAATAGAGTTTTTATCATTAAACTTAAATTTAGTTGTATTTTCTAAAACATTAGTATTATTTATAGTATTATCTTCTTCAATAAAATTAAATTCAGTTACAAAATTATTTAATGATAAATTAAGTCCTATTGAGTTATAATCAAATTCATTAATTTTATTATTCACAGCAAAATTATAATCAATACTAATAATTTCAGAAAGATTAAAATCTATTGATCCAAAAACATTTGAATTTTTTTTATTTAAAGTAGTTTGTGTTGGGATATTATTCTCATTATCATCTCTCAAAACAGATGCTAATTTAAACTCAACATTTCTATTATTTTGATTATTTTCTAATTTGTAATCTATCCCTAATGTTAATGAATTCCCGGCTTCTAAACTGTCTTCTATTCCGAGTCTATTAATATTAAAAATATTGTTTGTAGTTATTCTCCTTTCATCAGCAGCATGATTTTTCATATTACCAGGATTAAATCTTAAAGAAAATCTGGGAACTAGTGTTTGGTTGTTTGTATTATTTTTTTTTGATAGAGGTAGTTCAGAGTAAAATTCAATTAATGACTGCAATTCAACTTGGGGACTTGATTTATATTCATCAACATTTTTGCCAATACTGTTTAAATTTTTAAAATAAAAATTTAAATTGTTCTTTAATCCAATATTAGTGAATATTTTATCATTTAATTTAAAGTTAAGGTTATTAATTACTCTTGATTTCGAATTATTTGTATTATCTAAAATATGGTTACCACTTGAATTAAAATTAAAAATTCCATTCTTTATAGCCATCGAATTCTTTGAAAAATTATAATAAGGTAACACAAACTGGTATCTATCAGAGGTTATTTTAGTTAAATCCTCATAAATATCTATACCTCCAGTCAATAAATACTGGTTATTTTCCAAATATAAATCGAATCCAGAATTAAGAAGGTCAGGATTTGTTGGTTTAATTTTTGAGTCTCTTAAATTGTCTGAAAATATTTTAAGATATGTATCTTTATTAACTTTTTCTAAAAAAAAATTAATATTACTTTTGCTGAAGTTTTCAAATTCTAGATCTTTTGTGAATCTAGCAAAAATATGATTTATATTTTTTTTTATTTGAGTGGTTGAAGATTTAAAACCATTTACAAAACCAAAGTCTCCAATAAAAGATGAATTTTTATTTTCTTGCCTATATTCATTTTGAAATAGTTGAACGTTTTTAGAAAATATAGTTGGACTAAATGTTATGTCCTTACTCTCAGACAGGGCATAAAAGTAAGGAGTATTTAAAGAAGACCCTAAAATATTTGAATTATTGAAACTTGGCATCAAAAACCCAGATTGTCTTTTAACTGTTGGATCAGGATGAAAAAACTTTGGGAAGTAAAATACTGGAAAATCATATATTTTGAGTATTGAGTTTTCATAAATTAATTGTTTTTTATTCTTATCATGCTTTATTTCAGAGGCTTCCAAGCTCCATGGTGGACATTTTTGATCACTATTATTTTTGCAGCTTGTAAACACTGCTTTTTTTATTGTTGTGACACCATTTTCATGGCTAGAGGATGCTCCATATAATCTTGGATCATTTTCTGATCTATCAAATATATCCTTTTTTAACGAAATTTTGGTATCGCTTGTTTTAAAGTATTGATTTTTTAGATCAAAAAAACCATCTTTGAAAAATAATCTATTAGTTTCCCGTAAATTTTTTTCAGAATTTTCAATAATAAAAATATTTTTGCCTTTTAGAAATTCTTTATCTATTTGATATTTAAAACTGTCAAGTTCATATAAAGAATTTTGCTTATCTTTTATTTTTGTTTTATTAGATGAAAGTAAAATCATTTTATTTTTTAAAAAGGTTACATTATTTGAATCAAACTCATAGCTAGTATTTATGTTTACAATAGTTTTACCTTGGGTAAAAATTTTTTCTAATTTTTTTTGATATGTTACTTTTTCTGTTTTTATTTTAATATTTTTATTTAAATCTTTAAATTCAACATTTCCAATTGCCTCAAACTCATTTTTATTTTGAAAAAATAAAAGTTTGTCTGTTGCTATCATAGAATTTGAATTTTTATCTTGTAGAAGAACTTTATCTTGAGCTGATATTTGACTTTTTATTTTTGAATAAGCAATTTGTTCTGCAAAAATTATTATATTTTTAGAATTATCTTCAACAACTACATTTCCAGTTGCAAAAATATTTTCTTGATTCTTTTGATATGAAATATTATTAGCTTTGATGATTATATTTTTTTTTTTATCCTTAAATAAAACATTTTTATCTGCAACTAATAGTGTTGTGTTTTTATCATAAACAAATTCTTCAGCTAATATTGAAATACCATCGTTAGTATATGCTTCGCCACCATTATATCCTTTAATTACATTTCCGTCTTCTATTATTTCAATTTCTGAAATATTAAAATTTATAATTTCTTCAGAATAAATTTTTAAAGGTATAGTCACAACCAAAAGAAAATATAAACAAAAATAAAAAAATTTATTTTTCATTGACTTTAAAATTCATAAAAAAGGTTACTAAAAACAATAGAATGATTGGTACCCAAATAGATATGATATAATTTATTTTTTCTGTTGAGCCCATTACATTAAATAGATTGTTTACATAATAAATTATTACACATAAAAATAATCCCATAGAAATTTTTAGAGTGTTACTTCTATATTTTTTGCTATTAAGCATAATTATGCTCGAAAATATAGTCATTAATGTCAGAAATATTGGATATGAAATAATTTTTTGAATTTGTAAATTAACATCAATAGTAGAATAGTTAAGCAGCTCATAATTTTTTTTTAATTCCAAAAGTTCTAGAAAAGAGAGTGAAGATAAATTTGAAAACAAACTATTTATTCTTTCATAATTAAAATTTGAAAAAATTATAATTCTATCTTTTTTTTCACTAATATTTTTTTCAAATATTTCAGGATTCAAAACCACCCAATTATTTTCTGAAATATTTATTTTTTTGCTTTTGATATTTCTTATAACTTTATATTCTGAGTCAAATTCAGTAATAAAATTACCAATAAGAAAATTATCTTCAATTTTAATTGAATTTATAATCAAGATTTTATTGTTAATTTTATCCCTTATCCATAACCCATTTTTATTAATTACAGCAAGATATTTACCATCTTTTGTATAATTAGATTTAATCTCTAAATAGAAATTCTTTAAATTAGATGAAGTATTATAAAATAAGGAAATTATAATTAAACCTAATACAAAAGCAGTAGAGCTTATAATAAATAATATTTTTGAATTTTTTAATCCTGAATATTTGAATACTTGAATTTCGTTATTATTAAACAGCTTGATGTAAAATAATTGAGTTGAAATTAAAAAAATAAAAGGAAAAATTTCGAAAATCATATTTGGAGAATTAAGTAATGATAAATATAATGTGAAAAAAATACCTACATCAATTTCTTTAAAAAATTCTAACTCTGTTAAAAGATTTACTATGAACACTAGACTAAAAATAACCAATGAAACATAAATAAAAGAATTTATAAAAATTTTTACTAAAAATTTAACGTATGTTTTCATACAATCTTATTAATTTTGAATTTTACTAAAAAATATCCATACAAAGTTATTATTAAAGTTATTGGAATTAAGATAATTATAAAGTTACTTTCAAAGGATTTGGTTACAAATCTTAAAGATGACTCTGATAATATGATTACAAAGAAACCAATAAGAAAAATTGCTAGTCGATATCTTGAGTAATCTATTCTTTCTTTAGAATGAATAATCAACAGCATTGATACGAGCATCAATGAAGGGATATATAATGGTACAACTAATCTTTTATATAATTCAGCTATAATATTGTCTAAATTTTTTATTTCACAATTTCTTACTTTACTTTTAATTTTTTCTAAATTTTTAAAACCTTTTTTTGTTAAATTATTAACACAATCAAAAAGTTCGATAGTTTCATGTTCTTGAGTTTTTTTAACTAAAATAGTATTTGCTGAAAAAGAAGAAAGATTAAATTCTGATTTTGAAAAACTAAAATTAGTTATCCTTCCATTAATTACACTTGTGTTTTCTCCATCATAAAGTTCAAGTACTGGATATTCATTATTCTTAAACACACCTTTTTCGGCATAAATGATTTGAAAATTATTTACGCTAGTATTTTTTTTTATGTAAATATTGTAATAATTACCTAGTTTATCTTTATCTTCTGTATAAATGGTTAAGTCATTTACAGATGCATTAAATTTTTTAACTTTAATGAAATTTTCAACAAAATTATAATCTGAAGTTCTTATAATTGATCTAGCTAAATTTTGAGACTTAGGAACAATGAAAGAAGTTAAAATTATTTGTATTAAAAAAAGAAAGATAGAGCAAAAAAAGAAAAAGTTAATTAAAGAAATTTTTTTAATTCCAAAATTCCAATATATTAACAATTCATTATTTAACTCATATTTTGCAATGACGTATGAAAAGCTAAAAAAAAATGCAAATGGTAAAATTTTGCTTAATATTTTTGGAAAGTTTAATAATGAATATTTCAAATAAACTAAATAATCACGACCATCATCTATTACTATATCAAGGTAATTCACAGCTTGAAAAACCCAAATTATAACGCTCGTACTGATAAGGGAAATTATAAAAAAAATTAAACAATCAGATAAAAATTTTCTATAAATTATTTTTTTCATTGAAATATGGCTTTTTTACTCATATATAGCATTCATCTCGCTGAGATTGAATTTAAATTTATGATTGTAGATATAAAATATAAAAATAGCGCATCAACTCAAAAATCATCTAATCAAGTTTTATTTGTTGATGAAAAGTTCACTATTTCAAGTTTAAAAAAACATATATCAACATCAGAGTTTTCTTATATTTCAGACTTATTAAAAAATAGGGAGGCTAAAAAAAAAATATTAATTTTTGATATAAATTCGAAAAAAAAAATAATTTTAATAGCAATAAGTAAGAGTTCTTCAGGTTTTGATTTAGAGAAATTAGGAGCTAAATTTTTTAGTATTTTAAAAGATTCAAATATAAAAGAATATTTAATTGTTTCTGAAACTTTATCTTATAAATTAAAAAACTTGATTGGACATTTTGTGCATGGAATAAGATTAAAATCTTATTCATTTGAAAAATATAAATCCAAAAAAAATAAAAAAAACATTTCAATACAAGTAATTGGTAAAAATATTCCAGAGCAAAAAGATCGACTTAAATTTAATGCAATTGAAGAAGGTACTTTTTATACAAGAGATTTAGTATCAGAGCCAGGAAATGTATTACATCCAGACGAATATGCAAAAAGAATAAATTCTTTAAAAAAATTTGGTTTAAAAATTAATATTCTTGATGAAAAAAAATTAAAAAAATTAGGAATGAACACATTACTTGGAGTTGGTCAAGGAAGCATAAGAGGATCATATTTAGTAACCATGGAATGGAATGGTTCAAAAGATAAATCAAAACCATTAGCTTTTGTCGGAAAAGGTGTTTGTTTTGATACTGGGGGAATATCTTTGAAGCCTGCAAAATTTATGGAGGATATGACTTATGATATGGCTGGCTCTGCTGTTGTCGTGGGACTCATGAAAAGCTTAGCTCTTAGAAAAGCAAAAATAAACGCTGTTGGTGTTGTGGGGTTAGTTGAAAATATGCCAGGAGGCAACGCGCAAAGACCTGGAGATATTGTTAAGTCTTATAGTGGTAAAACTGTAGAAATTTTAAATACTGATGCTGAAGGTAGATTGGTTCTAGCTGACGCCTTAACTTACACAGAAGAAAAATTTAAGCCAAAATTCATAGTAGATCTGGCTACTTTAACAGGAGCTATAATTGTTTCATTAGGTTCTGAATATGCGGGTTTATTTTCAAATGATGATAATTTATCGAAACAATTAATTAAAGTTGGGGAGAAGGTAGAAGAAAAAGTTTGGAGAATGCCCCTGAACAAAAATTTTGATAAGTTGATAAACTCAAAAAATGCAGATATGCAAAATATTAATTACGTTGGGGGAGCAGGATCAACAACTGCTGCTCAATTTT
Organism: uncultured Pelagibacteraceae bacterium; assembly: GCA_902623415.1. Classification (GTDB taxonomy): domain Bacteria; phylum Pseudomonadota; class Alphaproteobacteria; order Pelagibacterales; family Pelagibacteraceae; genus Pelagibacter. The sequence continues at coordinate 34,030 of CACNTU010000006.1, read as the reverse complement.
TGCAAAGATTTATTTTAAACAAAACACCTTGGGCACATTTAGATATAGCTGGAATGGCTTTTTCAAAATATGGTGGCGCGTTAAATTCAGGTGGTGCAACAGGTTATGGAGTGAGATTATTAAACAAACTAATAGAGGATCATTATGAGTAATTTAGAACAAACTTTATCAATTATAAAACCAGATGCAGTGGAAAGAAATTTAGATAACGAAATTAAAGAAATATTTAAAAACAATGGTTTTACAATTTTAAAAGAAAAAAAAATCCTAATTGAAAAATCAGAGGCTGAAAAATTTTACAAAGTTCATGAAACCAAGCCATTTTATAATGAATTATGTGCCTATTTATCATCAGGCCCAATTGTTGTAATGGTTCTTGAAAAAGATAACGCAGTTTTAGGAAATAGAGAATTAATGGGTGCTACAAATCCAAAAGACGCAGAAGAAGGTACTATTAGAAAAAAATATGGAATTTCAATAGATAAAAATTCTGTGCATGGATCAGATAGTGTTGAAAATGCTAAAATTGAAATAGATTTTTTCTTTAAAGGTTAAAAACTTTTTGGATAGCCTTTGGGTATAATTTGTGTTCTTGAGATAAAATTTTTTTAGCAAGAGAAAATTCGGTTTCTTTTTTTGAAATTTTGACTTTCTTTTGTAGAATAATTTTTCCAGAATCTAATCTAGAATTTACAAAATGAACAGTGCATCCTGAGTATTTTTCCCTATTATTTAATACTCTTTTGTGAGTATTTAATCCTTTGTATTTTGGTAGTAAGGAGGGGTGTATATTTAAAATTTTCCCTTTAAATCTTTTAATGAAATTCCCTGATAAAATTTTCATAAATCCAGCAAGGCAAATCATTTTAATATTATTAATTTTTAAAATAGATAGTAATTTATTTTCGCTCAAATTTTTATTTTTAAAATTTAGTACTTTATTTTTTATTTTAAAACGCTTAGCGTAATTCAATCCTTTAGCTTTAGAATTATTTGATACAACAATCTCAATAGAAATAGGTGATTTATTAGTTTTTGAAAATTTAATGAGAGATTTTAAATTACTTCCTGTACCTGAGATAAATACAGCTGTTCTAGTTTTTTTGTGACCAATTGATAGAACCATTTAGTATAACTTTCTTTTTGTCTTCAGAAATATTTCCGATTACATATGGTTTGTATTCTTTAGAAAAAAATTTATATATTTTTTTCAAATTTTTACGCTCTATAATTAAACAAAAACCTATTCCACAATTAAATGTTTTGAGCATCTCTTTATCTGAAATTCCATTATTTTTAAGCCAATTAAATATCTTGAAAGTTTTAATTTGACCTAAATTAATATTTGCAGAAAGTTTATCTGGTATAATTCTTTTAATATTATCAGATAGTCCCCCACCAGTTATATTCGCACATCCATTAATTAAGTTTTTGTTTATTAAATTCATTATTTCTTTAACATATATCTTTGTAGGTTTTATAAGTTCAGATTTTAAAAATTTATTTCTTTTAATATTTATTTTTTTCTGTTTTAATAAATATCGCACAAGAGAATACCCATTAGAATGCAAACCATTGGAAGGAATAGCTATTACAAGATTATTTTTTTTTATTTTATTTTGATTTAAAATTTTTTTTTTTCCAACAACTCCTACAGCAAAACCTGCAATATCAAATTTCCCTTTTTCATAGGTACCAGGCATTTCAGCAGTTTCTCCACCAACGAGTTCACATTCTGATTGATCACAACCTTTTTTAATACCTTTTATTATTGCTTTAAGTTTTTTTAGATCAATTTTATTTATAGATATGTAATCTAAAAAAAGTAAAGGCTTAGCACCTTGAACGATTAAATCATTTACACTCATAGCAACTAGATCAATACCAATAGTATCAAATTTATTTAATGTATTAGCAATTTCAATTTTAGTTCCTACACCATCAGTACATGCAACGATTCTAGGTTGTTTAATGTTATCTGGTATATTTGTAATTGAACCGAACCCACCTATATTAGAGAACTTTTTTTTGCCTCTTTTTTTTGTTGAAACAGTAGAAATGAAATCAACAAACTCGTCTGCAGCTTTAATATTAACCCCACTTTTTTTATAGGTAAATTTTTTTTTATTCATTAATATGTTTTATGAAATTTATTTCTCTACTTAGTAATTTAAAGCTTTTATATAATTTTTTTTTATTTCTTGCTTTAATAAATATTTTCTTTTCCACAGGAAAAAGTCATGCAAATACATTTTCTATAAATGATATTGAAATATCAACACCTTTTGAAATAAATTTCAATAAAAATGAAATTATAGACGAAGGATTTGTAAAGGCATTTAATGAACTGATATTGTCAATAGTCCAAAGTAAAGATCAGGTAAAATTAAAAAATACATCAATTAATCAAATAAAAGGAATGATAGAAACTTTCTCTATTAAAGAAGAAAAGTTTATCAATGAAATTTATTATCTTACCCTGAACGTTTCATTTAACAAAAAAAATATCTTCGACTTATTAGAAACAAAAAATATATTTCCATCTTTACCTGTAAAAAAAGATTTCTTATTCATTCCAGTTTTCGTTGATCAGAATAATAATCAAATTTCAATCTTCTCTGAAAATAAATTATTTTCCAGCTGGAATTTAAATAACAAAAAATACAGTCTTTTAAATTATATCTTACCGACCCAAGATCTTGATGATTTTAGTTTAATAAAAAGAAATATTAATAATTTAGAAACTTATGACTTCAAAGAAATTATAAATAAATACAATATAAATGATCACATAATTATGATTGTGTTCAAAGATAATAATAAATTAAGAGTATTTAATAAAATTTTTTTTAATCAAAAAAATAATTTAAAAAATTTAAATTATAATGAGGTTAATTTTGAAGATAAAGAAGAGATATTTAAATTTATTGAAAATTTAAAATTAGTTTATGAAGATTTTTGGAAATCACAAAATCAAATTAACACCTCAGTAAAGCTATCTTTAAATATTTCTATAGATAATTCTAATAATATAAAAATTAATAAATTTGAAAAAATTTTATCCAATATGGATTTGATATATAATTCTTATATTTATAAATTCGATAATCAAAATAATTATTATAGAATTATTTTTAACGGAACACCTGATAAATTTTTAGAGGTCATGAATTATCATAATTATGATTTTGAAATTAAAAATAAAATTTGGATTTTAAATGACAGATCTTAATCAGCAAATACTTAAATTTGATTATGAACAAAATTTTAAAGATCAGGATTTTTATGTTTCAAATAGCAACGAACACTCTTTTAACCTTTTAAATTGTTGGCCAAAATGGGATAAAAATTTTATAAACTTAATAGGTGAAAAGTTTTCAGGAAAAAGTCATTTAATAAATATATTTTTAGAAAAACATAGAGGAATAAAAATTAATGCAGAAGAAATTAATAATGACTTTCTTCAACAAATTAAAATATATGAAAATATTATTGTTGAGGATTTAACTGAAAAAATAAACGAAAACTTATTATTTACACTTATAAATATAATAGATCAGGATAATAAGTATTTAATAGTAACATCAAAAATACCAATAGTTGACTTTAAATTTAAATTAAATGATCTTAATTCAAGATCCACTAATTTTATTTTATCTCAAATTGAAAAACCTGGTGACGATTTAATTTATGCACTAATATTAAAAAATCTTTCTGATCGTCAAATATCCATAGACCAAAAACTTATTGAATTTATAATTAAGAGAATTGATAGAACGTATGGTAAAATTTCTGATTTCATATATAAAATCGACGAAATTAGTTTAAAAAGAAAGAAACCAATCGATTTTAAAATTATAAAAGAAGCATTAGAGGTTTAATTGAATAAATACAGAACACACAAGTGTAATGAATTAAGAAAAGAGGATGTAGATAAAAAAATTTCTCTTTCAGGCTGGATAAATAAAAAAAGGGACCATGGGAATTTATTGTTTATTGATTTGAGAGATAATTATGGAATTACCCAATGCATAATTGATAAAGATAATAAGTATTTTTCTGATCTAGAAAAAATGCAATTAGAGACTGTAATTAAAGTTGATGGAAAAGTAGTTAACAGATCTAAAGAAACAATTAATTCTGAAATAGATACAGGTGAAATAGAGGTTGTTATTGAGAAACATGAAGTTTTAGGAACTTGTAAAGAACTACCTATGCCAATCTTTAGTGACCAAGAATACGCTGAAGAAATAAGATTGAAATATAGATTTTTAGATTTAAGAAGAAAAAAAATTCATGAAAATATTATTTTAAGATCTAAAGTTATTTCATACATCAGAAATGAAATGACTAAATTAGGTTTTTTAGAATTTCAAACACCAATTTTAACCTCATCTAGTCCAGAGGGCGCTAGAGATTTTTTAGTGCCTAGTCGTTTAAATCCAGGAAAATTTTATGCATTACCTCAAGCTCCTCAACAATTTAAACAATTAATAATGGTGTCAGGATTTGACAGATATTTTCAAATTGCACCTTGTTTTAGAGATGAAGATGCAAGAGCAGACAGAAGTCCTGGAGAATTTTATCAATTAGATTTAGAAATGTCATTTGTTGAGCAGGAAGATGTATTTAATGTAGTTGAGAAGTTAATGGTTAATACATTTAAAAATTTTTCAACTAAAAAACTGATGTTTGATAAATTTCCAAAGATTTCATATAAGGAAGCAATGCTTAAATATGGTACTGATAAACCAGATTTGAGAAACCCGCTCATTGTAAATGATATAACTGAAATTTTTACAAGAGAAGATGTTTCATTTGAAATATTTAAAAAATTAGTAAAATCTGGATCTAAAGTAAGATGTATTATTACAAAAAATACGAAAGACAAGCCAAGAAGTTTTTTTGATAATATTGATAAATGGGCAAAAGAAGAAGGTGCTTCTGGTTTAGCTTATTTTACTTTTGAAAAAAATAAAGATATTTCAGCAAAAGGTCCTATAGGAAAATTTTTTTCTCAAGATGCATTGGCTGAAATCATGAAAAAAACGAACTGTGAAATAGGGGATAGTATTTTCATGGCTTGTGGAAAACAAGATGAATTAGAAAAAATTACTACACTAGCAAGAGATAGAATTGCAAAAGATCTAAATTTAATTGATGAAAATGTTTTCGCATTTTGCTGGATTGTAGACTACCCAATGTTTGAAAAAGATGAGTCAACAAACAAGATAGAATTTAGTCATAATCCATTCTCAATGCCTCAAGGCGAATTAAGTAAAAAAGATTATGAAAACCCTTTAGATATACTTGCTTATCAATACGACATAGTTTGTAATGGAATAGAATTATCTTCAGGAGCAATTAGAAATCACAAACCAGAACTTATGTATAAACTTTTCTCAATAGCAGGATATGATAAAAATCAAGTAGATGAAAAATTTAGCGGCATGATTAATGCACTTAGTTATGGCGCACCGCCACACGGAGGAATAGCACCTGGTATTGATAGGATAGTAATGTTACTTGCTAATGAGAAGAATATTAGGGAAGTTACAATGTTTCCAATGAACCAAAACGCCCAAGATTTAATGATGAATGCGCCATCTGAAGTAAATCCAGATCAATTGAAAGAATTAAATTTAGCTTTAAAAACTAAAAAATAACTTATTTTTTACCTTTTAGACTTATTTTGACATCTGAAAGATCAACTAGATTTTTTTTATAATTATTTCTAACGAAACCTTTACTTGTAATATCTTTTACAATTTTTAATAATTGATTTTGATCCTCAGAGCTTTGATCTTCTGCATTGATGGCATCATTTCCTCCAATAGCCGGTGTATGGGCTAGATCCTCTCTATTTTGATATGAAATAGCTAGTTCTCTGAAAATATAATCCAAAATTGATGTAGCACTTAAAATTCTATCATTACCATAGACTTTGCCAGATGGTTCAAATTTTGTACCTACAAATGCACTTATAAATTCATCTAACGGAACGCCATATTGAAGGCCTAGAGAAACAGCAATTGCAAAATTATTCATTAAAGCTTTAACAAGCTCACCTTCTTTACTGGTATCAATAAATATTTCTCCAATTTTACCATCTTCATATTCTCCAGTATGAAGGTAGACTTTGTGATCACCAATAGTGGCCTTTTGAATATATCCTTTTCTTCTGTCAGGCATGCTAAATCTTTTACCTGACTTTTCGTTAGCTGTGTTTAAACTTGTTATAACACTTTCTTTATTTATCACGCTTTTTTTGTCTGTTTCGGTAACTACTTCTACTTTGTTGTTTTCAAGGACTTTATTGTTTTTAGGGTCTAGACTTTTTGTTTTTCTGTTATCAAGTTTTACGTCTAAAACCTCAAATTTACCATCATCTCTTTTTTCTAAATTTTTTAACTCTGTCTCGTTAATATCATCTAAATAATGATTTACTTTAAAAGTACAGGTATAATAAGTTTCAACTAAATACTTTGCCATTTGACCTCAATTTAAATTTTAATTTGAATAATGAATCAATTAATTTATATACATATTCATATTTTAGTCTAATTTAAATTTTACAATTTTTAATTGAATAAATAAAAAAATATTATGTTGACACTTTTTAGAAAAATTTTCACTTGGTGGAATCAAGATACATTTGGAACAAGACTAAAAACTATTTTTTTTGGAAAATTAGTAGGTACTGATCATCTAGGTAATAAATACTATGAGAGTAAAAACGGAAAAAGATGGGTTATCTATTCAAACACAATTGACGCATCAAAAATTCCTGTTGAATGGTATTCTTGGATACATTTTACACCAAATAAAATTGAGAAAAAACATACTTTAGAAAAATATGAATGGCAAAAACCACATCAAGAAAATTTAACTGGAACTGACGCAGCATATTATCCAAATAAAAATCAAGATGGTATTAAAAAGAAATACTCAAGTTGGAAAGAATAATTTTAAATTAATCTATTTAGTTTTTTTATTTTATTTTTGTTTAGTTTTAAACTTAAATGCAAAAAGTAATTTAGAAGGAACCTTTACTGATATAAAAATTTTAGATAAAATAAGTTCTAAAAACACCTTACTTAAACTTAAAAATGGAGAATTAATAAAGTTTAAAGATCTATCAATTAAAAGTCTAAAATGTAAAAACTCAGAATTTGATGATAATCCAGAAATAACAGCTTATATTCAAGTTAGAGATTTGACTAATAAAAATAATGATGAAGTTTTTATTTTTAATGACTGGATGTTTTCATCAAGTCCATCAATTGCACCTTTCGATCATCCTGTTTACGATGTCTGGCTTGTAAATTGTTATTAAACAATTGAATCTTTATCTAGCCAACTAACGTTAAAATCTGAATTAATAAATTTTTTGTGATTTAGTAATTTTTTATGTAGAGGTATTGTTGTAGTTATTCCTTCAATAACGAATTCATCCAAAGATCTATTCATTCTTTGAATTGCTTCTGTTCTGTTTCTTCCATGACAAATTAACTTACAAATCATACTGTCGTAATAGGGAGTTACCTTATATCCTTGAAATATTGCACCATCTACTCTAGTTCTAAAACCAGATGGTTGATGGCACATAGTAATAACACCAGGTGATGGCTGAAAGTTTTTACTCGCATCTTCTGCATTTATTCTACATTCAATTGCATGTCCTCTGGGATTTATGTCACTTTGGTTTAAAGCTGTTTCTCCTGAAAAAGCAATCCAAATTTGTTCTTTAATTATATCCACCCCTGTAACCATTTCTGTCACCGGATGTTCAACTTGAACTCTTGTATTCATTTCAAGGAAATAAAATTTCCCATTCTCATAAATAAATTCAACAGTTCCAGCTCCCATATAACCTATTTTAGTTACCATTTTTACTGTTCTCTCAAATAAATCTTTTCTTATTTCATCATTTAAAACTGGGCTTGGTGTTTCCTCAATTAATTTTTGATGTCTTCTTTGAACTGAACAATCTCTCTCATGAAGGTGAACTGCTCGATTTTTTCCAGCTAATATTTGGACTTCAATGTGTCTAGGATTTTGGAAAAATTTTTCGATATAAACTTCATCATTACCAAAATATTTTTTCGCTTCGGATTTAGCAGTTGAAAATAGCGTTTCAAATTCTTCTTCCTTATAAACTATTTTCATACCTTTGCCTCCACCTCCACCTGAGGCTTTAATTAAAACAGGAAAACCAATTTTTTTACAAATTTTTTTTGCTTCATAAATGTCTTTTACACCTCCTTCAGACCCCTCAATAACAGGTAATCCATTTTCTTTAGCTATTCTTTTTGCTTGGATTTTATCACCCATCATTTCAATATGTTTTGATGAAGCTCCAATAAAATTAATTTTGTTCTCTTCTAAAATTTTTGCAAAATTTGCATTTTCAGAAAGAAAACCATAGCCAGGATGAACAGCATCAGCATTTGTAAGTTCTATTGCTGACATTAATGCTGGAATATTTAAGTAACTATTTGCTGGTTGATGAGAACCAATACATACACTTTCATCAGCCATTCTAACATGCATACTTTCTCTATCCACATCGGAATGAACAGCTACAGTAGGAATTCCCCATTCTTTACATGCTCTAATAATTCTAACTGCAATTTCCCCACGGTTCGCAATTAAAATTTTTTTAAACATTATTTATTCTAGGATAATAATAGTTTGACCAAATTCTACAGGTTGGCCATCTTCAACACAAATTTCTTTTACTACACCATCTGCTGTTGAAGGAACATGATTCATGGTCTTCATTGCCTCAACAATCATTATTGTATCACCTTTTTTAATTTTTTTTCCAATCTCAACAAATTTTTTAGCACCTGGTTCTGGAGCATGATAGGCAGTTCCAATTATAGGTGAAGTAATTTCAATTCCTGATTTAATATTTTGAGTTTGAGTAGGTGCTGAACTCGATGCAGGTGATGAGGGCGAAATAACTTGAGGTTGATTACTTATTGAAACATTATTTTTTGATACTTTAATTTTTGTATCCTTTTCAGTTATCTCTATTTCAGTAAGATTAAATTCTTTTAAATAATCACTTAATTCTTTAATAATTTTTTTATCTATTTTCATTATGAAAAGTCTTTTGTAATGAAATTATGGCCAAAATATATCCTTCAGCACCTAATCCAAAAATTCCTCCAGTTACAACATCACTTATAAGTGATTTATGTCTAAATTCTTCTCTTTTATAAATATTAGATAAATGCAGCTCAATTATTGGTTTTTTAAATAAATCTAGAGCATCTCTTATGGCTACAGAGGTATGAGTAAATGCAGCAGCATTTATAATCATTCCATCAAATTTTTTCCTAGCATCTTGAATAATATTAACAAGCTCTCCTTCAACATTAGATTGAGCAAATTCAACATCAAGACCAATTTCTTGTGCTTTTTTAGAACAATTCTCTTTAAGCTGGTCATACGTAGTTGACCCATATTGTGATTGTTCTCTTTCTCCTAATAGATTAAGATTTGGACCATTAATAATAATTATTTTATTATTCATTCAGCACTTATATACGATGAAAAAAGTAAAAAAAATAAAAATTAAAATAAATGGTAAAATCAAATCTATAACGCAAGATTCCAACCTTTCTTTAGTGTTAAAAAATCTTAAAATACCATTAAATAAAGTAGCAATTGAGCTTAATGAAGAAATAATAGATAAAAAAAAAATTAATAAAATAAAATTAAAAAAAAATGATAAAATTGAAGTAGTTCATTTTATTGGAGGTGGTTAATTTGAAAAAAGATAATCTAATTATTGCAAATAAAAAATTTAATTCCAGATTAATTGTTGGAACGGGAAAATACAAAAGTATGTCTGAGTGTGCAAAAGCAATTAAACTCTCAGGAGCAGAAATCGTAACAGTTGCTGTAAGAAGGGTCAATATTTCAGATAAAAATAAGCCTTTATTGATGGATTATATTGATCCAAAAAAAATTACATATTTACCCAATACTGCTGGATGTTTTAATTCAAAAGAAGCTTTAAGAACTTTAAGATTAGCTAGAGAAATAGGTGGTTGGAAGTTAGTTAAATTAGAAGTTTTAGGAGATAAAAAAAATTTATTTCCCGACATGATAGAAACTTTAAAATCAACAGAAGTTTTAGCTAAAGAGGGTTTTAAGGTTATGGTTTACTGCAATGATGATCCTTTAATGGCGAAACGTTTAGAGAATTCAGGTGCTGACGCTATTATGCCATTAGCTGCACCAATTGGATCAGGACTAGGTATTCAAAACAAAATCAATATTCAAATAATTAGAAAACAAACCAAACTTCCATTAATTATTGATGCTGGTTTAGGTCAAGCTTCAGACGCTACAATTGCAATGGAATTAGGATGTGACGGAGTTCTTGTTAATACTGCAATCGCCAAAGCAAAAAAGCCCTTTGAAATGGCACTTGCATTTAAAAATGCAGTCATTGCCGGAAGACAATGTTTTAAATCTGGAAGAATAGATAAAATTTTAATGGGTAATCCATCATCTCCATCAAAAGGAATTATTTAGTTTTTTTATAATATCTTTTTTTCTTAAAAGTTTTTTTATTAATTTTTTTCTTCTCTTTATTCTCTGCTAACTTGCTTTCTTTATTTTGTGTTTCTAAATTTTTCAATTTTTCATAATATTCTATTAACTCAATTGTTTTTTTTGATTTATTTTTAACATCTATGATGTACTCAGGTATAATTAAAGAATTGTCACTGATAATATCTATTGTCATTTTATTTTTTTTCTCAAAATAAGTTAAATCATTGACAAAGTTTTCTTTAAGAAAATCTGAAATTTTTTTGCATACTTTTAATTCAACAAATTTAGCTTTGTTAATTACAGCTTTTAATTCAACAATTTTTAATAGTTTTTGTGCAAAAGACTCGTCCGTTAATGAAACTTTCCATTTAATTGCGCTTTCTCTAAGCCTTTGTCTTGACATTTCCAAAAGACCAAAATTACTTATTCTTCCAATTTGAATTCTTGCTCTATCTATTCTACATTTTTCTTTAAGTTTTCTCTCTACTAATCTTCTATTTCCGTAACTAAGCATATCTATGAAATCAATAATTATTAAACCAGACAAATCTCTTATTTTTATTTGTCTCGCAATTTCCTCTGCAGCTTCAATATTTGTGTCTAAAGCAGTACTTTCAACATTTTTACCTTTTATTGAACTTCCAGAATTTATATCAATAGACACTAAAGCCTCTGTTGGGTTAATAACCAAATATCCTCCTGATTTAAGTTTAATCTCAGAATCAAAAATTTGATTTAACTTTTGTTCAATATTTTCCTCAATAAATAATGGAATTTTTCCTCTATATTTTTTCACTTTTTTAACACTAGAGGGCATCATCATTTTCACAAAAGATTGTGCTTTCTTATACCCTTCATTTCCTTCTACAATAATATTTTTTGTATTATCATCAAACATATCTCTTAAAGTTCTTTTAATTATTTCACTTTCTTGATGTATCAATGAAGGAGCAATTGAGTTGATTGCATTTTCTTTTATTTGACCCCAAGTATTAATCAAAGTAGTTAAATCATTATTGATTTCATTTTTTGTTTTATTACTTCCAGCAGTTCTAACAATTAATCCCATCTCTTTAGGTATTTCAATTTCATTTAAAATTGTTCGTATTTTTTTTCTATCAGCAGGATTAAATATTTTTCTTGATATTCCTCCTCCTTTAGGAGTGTTTGGCATTAATACTATATATTTACCAGCAATAGAAATGAAAGTACTTAAAGCAGCACCTTTTTGACCTCTCTCGTCTTTAATTACCTGTACAAGAATTACCTGGTTAGGTTTAATAACTTCCTGAATTTTATATCTTTTAAATTTAAATCTGTACTCTTTCTTTTTTTCTTTTCCATCATCTAAATTTTCCTTTTCGGTAATATTTTCTTTATTATTTGAATCTTCCTCTACTTGTTCTTCTGATTTCTTTTCTAAAGGATCATCAATTTCTAGTTTTCCTTCAGCAATATTTTCCTCTTCTTTAGCCTCAACCTCTCTTGAAAGCTCTTCTCTAGCTTTTTCTTCCTCTTCTTTAATTCTTTCTAAATCTGCTTTTGGTATCTGATAATAATCTGATTGAATGTCATTAAAGGACAAAAACCCATGCCTCTCTCTTCCAAAATCAACAAAGGCTGCTTGTAATGATGGTTCAATTCTACTTACTTTTCCTAAATAGATATTATTTTTAATTAAGTTATTTTTTAAACCCTCGTACTCGTAATCTTCAATATTTTCACCTGATTTAAGAACAACTCTAGTTTCGTTAGGATGCGATGCATCGATATATAAATTTTTCTCCATAATTTTGTGAATGTTAATTTCATTAGTAATTTAATTTTTTAAAATTTTGTTTATTTTCTTGCCATATCTTTAACAAATTCCAAGATATAATGAAATTAAAATGAATAAATTTTTTAGAAATATCTTTATTTTAATTACGTCTTTTTTTCTATTATTAGCAATTTCGATAATAAGTGTTTTATGGACTTATTCTACTGATTTACCAGATTATAAATTTCTTAAAAGTTACAAACCTCCGGTTTCAAGCAAAGTTTACTCTGGTAATGGTGATTTGGTGGCAGATTTTTCACAGGAAAAAAGAGTATTTGTTCCATTTAATTCAATTCCAAAAAATGTAATTAACTCATTTTTATCTGCTGAAGATAAAAATTTTTTCAAACATCCAGGCGTTGATGCTAAAGGTGTTATCAGAGCTGTAATAAATAATATTTCAAATATTTTATCATCTAAAAGGTTAGAGGGAGCATCTACAATTACTCAACAGGTAGCAAAAAACTTTTTACTAACTAATGAAGTAAGTATAAATAGGAAAATTAAGGAAGCAATTCTAGCTTTTAGAATAGAAAGAGCTTTATCCAAAGAAAGAATTCTTGAACTTTACCTAAACCAAATTTATCTTGGAAGTGGAGCATATGGAGTAGCTGCAGCAAGCTTAGAATATTTTGATAAATCTATTAAAGATTTAAATTACTCAGAAGCTGCTTTATTAGCAGCTTTGCCAAAAGCACCTAGTAGATATAATCCATATAGAAATATAGATGTAGCAAAATTTAGAAGAAATTTAGTTTTAAAAAATTTATTAGAAAATAATTATTTGTCCTTAGAATGGTATGAAAAACTTATAAACAAGGAAATAATTTTAAAAAAAAATAAAAAAATTTTTTTAGAAGATGCTCAATATTTTATTGAAGATGTGAGAAAGAGCATAATTGAAACTTTGAGCTATGATAAAGTTTACAAACAAGGTTTTAATATCAATACTCCAATAGATTTAAATTTACAAACAATTGCAACAAAATCACTTAGAGATGGACTAATAGCATATGATAAAAGAAAGGGATGGAGAGGGCCACTTGCTAACAAGATTTATAATTCAGAATGGAAAAAAGATTTAGGAAAGTATAAATTAGAAAATTCAATTGATTGGAAATTAGCAATAGTCAAAAAGATAAATAAATTTTCAGCAGAAATAGAAACAGAAGATAATATCGAAGGTGTTATTGAATATCAGAGTATTTCTTGGACAAAAAAAGAATTTAATAAATTATTAAAACCTGGTGATATTATTTATGTTAAAAATCTTAAAGAAAATATTTTTAACTTACAACAATTGCCAAAGGTGAATGGTGGAATTGTTGTGATGGATCCATTTACTGGAAGAGTTTTAGCACTAAGTGGTGGTTTTAGTTTTAAACAAAGTGAATTTAACAGAGCAACTCAAGCGAAAAGACAGCCTGGATCAGCTTTTAAACCATTTGTTTATGCATTAGCTTTAGAGAACAATTTTACACCAACATCATTAATTCTAGACGCACCACTGGTTTTAGACCAAGGAGATGATTTAAAAATGTGGAAACCAGAAAATTATGGAAAAAAATTTTATGGACCCTCGACTTTAAGAGTTGGTTTGGAGAAATCTAGAAATTTAATGACAGTAAGAATAGCTCAAAATCTTGGTGTAGAGAAAATAGTTGATTTTTCAAAAGCATTAAAAATTTATGATAATCCAGAAGAACTTTTATCTATATCTTTGGGGTCTGCTGAAACAACTTTATTAAAACTTACTTCAGCTTATTCAGTTTTTGTTAATGGAGGAAAACTTGTTGAACCAATATTAATAGATAGAATTCAAGATAGTGAAGGAAATACTATTTTTAATAATGATAAAAGAAAATGTATTAATTGTGATGAAATTTCTTATTTAACCAGCGATTATCCAGAGATTCAAAATAACTATATGCAAATTTTTTCTCCAGAAACAGCTTTTCAAATGACATCAATATTAGAAGGAGTTGTTCAAAGAGGTACAGCTAAAAAACTAAAAGACTTGAATTTAAATATTGCAGGTAAAACTGGAACAACAAATAAAAATACAGATACCTGGTTTATAGGTTTTACATCAAATTTATTAGTTGGAGTTTATGTTGGGTCTGATAATCCAGTTCCATTAGGAAAATATGAAACAGGTTCTAAAACTGCTTTACCAATATTCAAAAGTTTTATAAGCGATTCTGTTAATAAATATGAAGCAAGACCTTTTAAAGCTGCTAAAGGAACTGTGATGATGGTTGTTGACCCTTTGACAGGTCAAAAAGCAAAATTTAACTCAAAAAATACTATTATTGAGGTTTTTAAAAAAGAAAATGTGGTTGATGGAGAAGTACTTTATACAAATTCAGATAGATTAGATTCAAATAATATATTAAAGTTTTACTAATGGATAACAATTATCAAAATTTAAAAGAAGAGATTAAAAAAATAAATCAAAAAATACAGGAGTATCTTTGAAAAAAACAATATCCATTCAAAACTGCAATCTTTAAATTCACAAATGCTAAGTGCCGATTTTTGGCAAGATAAAAATAATTCTCAAAGAGTAATCAAAGAAAAGAAATTTTATGAAGATTTAACTAATTCTTTAAATAATAATGTTGAAAAACTCAGAGATTTAGATGATTTGAATCAACTGGCGTTTGAAGAAGAGAATTTACAAGTTCAAAAAGAAGTTCTCCAAAATATTAACGACTTAAGAAGAGAAGTTAAAAAAAATGAAATTAAATGTTTTTTATCTAATGAAGCAGACCCTTTAAATTGTTATATAGAAATACATGCTGGAGCTGGAGGCACAGAAAGTCAAGATTGGGCTGATATGCTGAGAAGAATGTATTTAAAATGGTCTGATAAAAAAAATTATAAATCAAGTTTGATTAGTGAACATAGAGGTGACGAGGCTGGAATAAAGTCTGCAACAATTAAAATAGATGGTGACTATGTTTTTGGATGGTTAAAAAAAGAGTCTGGAATACATAGATTAGTTAGGATATCTCCATTTGACTCCGGAGCAAGAAGGCACACAAGTTTTGCAAGCGTTTGGATTTATCCAGTTGTAGATGAAAATATAAATATAGAAATTTTAGAAAAAGATTTAAGAGTAGACACCTATCGTTCTAGTGGAGCAGGCGGCCAGCATGTTAATACTACTGATAGCGCAGTTAGAATAACACACATTCCTTCAAAAATTGTTGTTCAATGTCAAAATGAAAGATCTCAACATAAAAATAAAGAAACATGCATGAATATGTTGAAAGCAAGATTATATGATTATGAAATTAAAAAAAGAGAGGAAGAAAGTCAAAATGTTGAAAGTTCTAAATCTGAAATAGGGTGGGGTCATCAAATTAGATCGTACGTACTTCAACCTTATAGACTTGTAAAAGATAATAGAACTAATTTTGAAAGCACTAGTCCTGATAAAGTATTAGATGGTGATATTGATGAGTTTTTGGAACAATCGCTTTATAAATTAAATGAGAAATAATATTTTAAAATATTTTGTCCTACTTCTGTCGGTGTTAGTTATTTTGACAATTTACCTTAGCACCATAGGTATAGAGACAGATAAATTTAATGATCAAATTAAAAAAAGAATTTTACTAATAAATAAAAAGATAGATATAGATTTAAAAAAAATTAAATTTACTCTAGATCCTTTTAAACTAAAAATTTATGCAAAAACAATTGGTACCACAGTATATTTTGCAAAAAGACCTTTAGCATTAGAAAGTATTAAAACGCAAGTTTCGCTCAGTTCTTTCATTAAAAATAAGATTTCATCATCAAAAATAGAGGTAAAAACTAAGTCTATATTATTAAATGATTTAATTAAATTTATTCGCACAACAACCAACAAACCTGAATTATTTATATTAGAAAAAATTGTAAAAAAAGGTCATGTAATTATAGATCTGAATTTGAACGTTGATGAAAATGGTAAACTTAAAAATGATTATATCATTGAAGGCTTGATAAAAAATGGAAGTATTAATTTTTTAGACAAGGCTAATTTTAAAAATATAAATTTTAAATTCAATTTTCAAAAAGATAATTATCATTTTGATGAAATAAATTTTAAAACAGAAGAAGTAAATTTTATTTCAAAAAAACTTAACTTAAAAAAGAAAAAAAATAGCTTTTTAATAGATGGTATTGTTGAAAACGACCAATCAACTTTAAATTCAAAAATATTAAATTTATTAAATTTAAGTTTTGAAAATATAATTGTTGATGATGCTAAATTTAAAACAAATAATAAATTTTCTTTAGAAATAGATGAAAAATTCAAAGTTAAAAATATTATTTTAAATTCTGATATAGATATTACTCAGCTAAAATATAAAAATTTAAAAATAATTAATAAATATTTTCCAGAAGTTGATGATCTAATTTTACTAGATGATCATAAATTAAATTTAAATTATAAGGATAAAAATTTATCAATTAACGGTGAGGGACAAATTCAGTTAAATACTGGAGAAAAAGATGAAATTAAATATTTTATAAATAAAAAAGATAAGGATTTAAGTATAGATTCAGAATTATTTTTAAAAAATATAGTTTTAGAGCAGCAAGATTTTTTAAAAATCTTCTTCCCTCAAGCTAATGAAAACATAAATTTTAATAATCAAAAATTAAAAATTAATTTTAAAAATAATAATCTAACTTTTTCAGGTTCTGGAAAAATTAAAATCGAAAAAGATTTTGAAGAAATTAATTATTTTATTGAGAGAAATGAAAATAAATTAAGTTTTAATACTAAGTTAAATGTAAAAGATACAAAATTTAAAATTGATAACATTAATTATAAAAAAAAAGATAAAAGTAAAATGAATCTTCAAATTAATGGAGAAATAAAAAATAATAAAAATCTTAATATAAATAATTTTATTATTAATGAAGAAAATAATAACATTAAAATTAAGAATTTAACTCTTAACGATTCTAATCAAATAATAAAAATTGATCAGGCAAATTTCAATTATGTTGATACAGAAAATAAAAAAAATAATTACAATATAAAAAAAGTAGAAGGCCAAAAATATTTAATTGATGGCACTTCATTTAATGCAAATTCTTTAATTTCGAATTTGCTAGATGCCGATGATAAAAAAGAAAACAATCTTTTTGAAAATAATATAAGTATGGACATAAATTTTGATGAAGTTTACTTGGATAAAATATACTTTGTTAAGGATTTCAAAGGAAAGATAAACATTATTAATAATAAAGTAGAAGAAGTAGATATTTTAGCTTTTTATAACAATTCACAAAATATAAAATTTACAGTTAAAACAAATAATCAAGGTGAAAAAATTACCACCCTTTTTTCATCTAAGGCAAAACCCTTAGTAGATAGATATAAATTCATTAAAGGGTTTAAAGATGATAGAGAGGGATATTTAGACTTTTACTCTTTGAAAAAAGATGGAGTTTCAACTTCTAAATTAGTAATTGATAATTTTAAAGTTAAAGAAATTCCAGCACTAGCCAAGTTGTTGGCTCTTGCATCTCTTCAAGGAATAGCAGACTTACTTACAGGAGAGGGGATTAGATTTACAGATTTTGAAATGAATTTTACTAATCAAGATAAACTAATGAAAATTCAAGAATTATATGCAATTGGTCCAGCAATATCTATTTTATTGGAAGGATATATTGAGGAGGATAAATTAATTAGTTTAAGAGGAACCTTGGTTCCAGCGACAACAATTAATAGATCTATCGCTTCAATACCTTTGCTTGGAGATTTATTGATTGGAAAGAAAGTAGGTGATGGTGTTTTTGGAGTCAGCTTTAAAATTAAAGGTCCCCCTAAAGATTTAGAAACTACTGTAAATCCTATAAAAACTCTAACACCCAGGTTTATTACTAGAACTTTAGAGAAAATTAAAAAAAATTAATTTAATTCTATTTTAATATGTCTTTTTTTTCCAAGGGAAAGTTTAAGATAATTATCTTTAAATAAATTTTTATTAATTTCAAATCTTTCATCTGAAATAACATCGTCATTAATTTTTACAGCGTTCCCTTTTATAAGTCTTCTGATTTCGCTTTTCGAATTTTCTAGTTTAGATAATAAAACAAGGTCTACTATATTTATTTTTTCTTCTATTTTATTTGATTGAATATTAACTTTAGGTAAGTTCGAACCCAGAGTGTTTCCGGAGAAAGCCTCTTTTGCTGCTTGCTCAGAATTTTTAGCTGCTTCCTTTCCATGTAACATTTCTGTGGTTTTATTAGCAAGTAGTATTTTTAATTCATTTATATCTTTATCTTTAATTGTTTCTATTTCCTTAATTTCAATTTCAGTAAACATTTTTAAAAATTTAATTACATCTCTATCATCTATGTTTCTCCAAAATTGCCAATATTCATAAGCTGATAAGTATTTTTCATCTAACCAAATAGCCCCACTTTCAGTTTTTCCCATTTTAGCACCAGTTGCTAGTGTAATTAATGGAGTTGTTAAACCAAAAGTTTGATTATTAGAATGTCTTTTAATTAGCTCAACACCATTAACAATGTTTCCCCATTGATCTGAACCTCCAATTTGTAAGACACAATTTTCTTTCTTATTTAATTCGAGAAAATCATATGCTTGTAAAATCATGTAATTAAACTCCATATAGCTTAGAGATTGTTCTCTATCTAATCTGAGTTTTACACTATCAAATGTTAGCATTCTATTTATCGTGAAATGTTTTCCGATATCTCTTAAAAACGAAATATAATTTAAATCTTTAAGCCAAGTATAATTGTTTACAAATATTGGCTTTGTATTTGGATCATCATTATCTAAAAATTTTTTTAATATATTTTTGATATTTTTAATATTTTTTTCAATCTCATCCTCACTCAATATTTTTCTAGTTTTATCTTTACCAGATGGATCCCCAATTCTTGTAGTTCCTCCACCAAGTAAAACTATAGGTCGATGTCCATTTTTTTGAAGTAGTCGTAAACACATTATTTGCAGTAAGCTACCCACATGTAAGCTTTCAGCTGTACAATCAAAACCTATGTAACCTTTTATCTTTTCTTCATCTAATTGTTTAGATAGTTCATCTTCACTTGTGCATTGATAGAAAAAACCTCTATCTTTAAATTCTTTTAAAAATTTATTCATAAGTTTATAGTTACAATATACAAATTTTTTTTAAAAAACATATCAATGAAAAAAAAATTATATACTGCAATTGGACTAATGAGTGGAACATCTATGGATGGTATTGATTTATCTATAATTAGTTCAGATGGATACGATGAATTTTCAAACATTTTAGATGATTATTATGAGTATGATAAAAATCTTCAGGATCAGTTAGTTCGATTAAGAGATTTAGTTTTAACAAAGAAAGATCTTTTGCAAAATTCAGAAAAATTAAGAGAATTAGAGCGTAATTTAACTCTTTTTCATGCCGATGCAGTTAATCAAACATTAAAAAAGTATAGAGATCCCATTGATTTGATAGGTTTTCATGGACAAACAATTTTTCATAACCCAAATGAGAAAATTACCAATCAATTAGGAGATGGGAAATTGTTATCTCAAATGGTCAAAAAAAAAGTCATATATGATTTTAGACAAGCGGATATTCAAAATAATGGTCAAGGTGCACCTTTAACACCAATTTTTCATCATATTTTATCAAAAAAAATCAATCAAAATTTTGATCTTAAATTTCCATTAGGTTTCTTAAATATTGGTGGTATCGCAAATATTACAAAAGTTATTGATGACTCGGATAATTTTCAAGATAACCTTTTTGCTTTTGATATAGGTCCTGGTAATTGTTTAATTGATGAATGGGTGAGAAATAATTCTAATAAAAAATTTGATAAAAATGGTAAACTAGCTAATGCAGGTAAAGTTGATCAATTAATTCTAAATCAGGCAATAGATAATTTTAAAATAAATTCTTATTCCCAGTCATTGGATATTAAAGATTTTTATGTATCATTTGCGAGAGGATTATCTCTAGAAGATGGTTGTGCTACTATAACAGATTTTACAGCATATTTGATTGCAGAAGGATTAAAACATGTTAGTCAAAAAAAAAGTATTACATTTTTACTCTGTGGTGGTGGTAGAAAAAATAGTAATTTAATAAATTGTATAAAAAATTATATATCAAATGAAAATAATATTTCTTTAGAAATTATAGATAATTATAATTTAAATGGTGATTATATTGAGTCCCAAGCATTTGCATTTTTAGCTATTAGGTCTTTTTTAAATTTACCAATTTCTTTTAGCACAACAACTGGATGTAAAGACTTTACAGTGGGTGGAAAACTTGTAGAAAATTTTTAATATAGTGCAGTTTCTTTTTTTATATATTTATCAAGATGTTTAACTAAAGCATCACTTGTTTTAGAAAAAAAATGATTGGCTTCAGATATTGCATTAAATTCAACTTTAATACCTTTTTGTGAACTCAATCTTTTGTCAAGTTCAGTAATATATTCTACTGGTACCAATTCATCTTTTTTACCATAGGCAATTAAGCCTGAGGTTGGGCATGGAGATAAAAAAGAAAAATCATAAACATTTGGTTGAGGTGAAATAGCTATAAATCTATTTATTTCTGGTCTTCTCATTAATAATTGCATTGCAATTAAAGATCCAAATGAAAATCCTGAAACCCAACATTGTGAATTGTCAAAATTTTCTCTTTCTAACCAATCTAAAGCTGCTGCTGCGTCAGCAAGTTCACCTTGACCATTATCAAATTCTCCATCACTTTTACCAACACCTCTGAAATTAAATCTGCAAACTGAAAAATCATTGTCCATAAATGCATGGAAAGTATCTACTACCACTTTGTTATTCATAGTTCCTCCATATTGAGGATGGGGCTGTAATACTAACGCAATTGGGGATGTATTTTTTTTACTTTTATAATATTTAGCCTCAAGTCTTCCTGCAGGACCAGGTATAAATATTTCTAAAATCTTATTTTCCATATGCGATATTGATTATTATTCTCAAAAAAAATGTACGTTTATCATAAGTCAGCGACAATATGTTAGTTTTTTTTTATACTCTAAACTTGACCATTTTAGTCAAGTATGTATAAAAACTCACTATTTAAGGGTAAAAAATGAAACTTACATCAAAAGGCAGATATGCCGTAATGGCATTAGTTGATTTAGCAAGGTTTGATAATATCAATCCCGTATCACTAAGAGATATATCATTAAGACAAGGTATATCTTTAGATTACTTAGAACAGATTTTTTCTAAATTAAAAAAAAATGAAATTGTTAAAAGTATTAGAGGAACTCAGGGAGGATATGTTCTCAATAAAAATCCAAATGATATTAAATTAACAAATATATTCAACGCTGTTGATGAAAAAGTAAAAACTGTTCAGTGTAAAAAAGAATCAAAAAGAGGATGTAACGGTAAAGCCACAAAATGTATAACTCACAATCTTTGGGATGAATTGGAGATTCACATAAATACATTCTTTGAAAATAAAAGCTTAAATGATTTGTTAAATAGCAATAAAGAAACAAGAGTTTAGAATGGACAACAGACAAAAAGAGATAAATAATTTAAAAGACTATAAATATGGTTTTTCGACAGATATAGAAAATATTCAAGCACCAAAAGGTTTGAATGAAGATGTCATTAAATTTATATCTAATATAAAAAAAGAACCTGCATGGATGCTTGAGTTTCGACTAAAAGCTTTTGAAAGATTTAAAGTATTAAAAGAACCAGATTGGCAGAAACCTAAATTTCCAAAAATAGATTATCAAGATTTATATTATTACTCTGCACCTAAAAGCATGAAAGATAAGCCAAAGAGCTTAGATGAACTGGATCCTAAACTTTTAGAAACTTATAAGAAACTTGGAATTCCTTTGCAAGAGCAAGCGAGATTAAATGGAATAGCTGTTGATGCTGTGTTTGATTCAGTTTCTGTAGCTACTACTTTTAAAGATGAATTAACAAAACTAGGAATTATATTTTGTCCTATATCAGAGGCAATTCAAAATCACCCTGAATTAGTCAAAAAATATTTAGGCTCTGTAATCCCAACAAGTGATCATTTTTTTGCAACATTAAATTCAGCAGTTTTTACAGATGGTTCTTTTGTGTACATTCCAGAGGGTGTTAGATGTCCAATGGAACTATCAACTTATTTCAGAATTAATGCATCTAATACAGGTCAATTTGAAAGAACTTTAATTATTGCAGATAAAGGAAGTT
The DNA here is from genome assembly GCA_902623415.1 of uncultured Pelagibacteraceae bacterium. GTDB lineage: Bacteria > Pseudomonadota > Alphaproteobacteria > Pelagibacterales > Pelagibacteraceae > Pelagibacter. The sequence goes on along the minus strand of CACNTU010000006.1, from coordinate 11,387 downwards.
ATGTTAGCTACTTAGAAGGATGTACAGCTCCAATGAGAGATGAAAATCAATTACATGCTGCTAATGTAGAACTAATTGCGCTTGATGATGCGGAAATAAAATATTCAACTGTTCAAAATTGGTATCCAGGTGATCAAGATGGCAAAGGTGGAATTTATAATTTCGTAACAAAAAGAGGTTTATGCAAAGGAAAAAATTCAAAAATTTCATGGACACAAGTTGAAACAGGTTCTGCAATTACCTGGAAGTATCCTAGTTGTATTCTTAAAGGAGATAACTCTGTTGGTGAGTTCTATTCAATAGCTATTACTAACAATCATCAAAAAGCAGATACAGGAACCAAAATGATCCATCTAGGTAAAAATACTAAAAGTAAAATAATTTCTAAAGGAATATCAGCTGGTTGTTCAGATATGACTTATAGAGGATTGGTTGATATTTCTTCAAAAGCCAAAAATTCAACAAATTATACTCAGTGTGACTCTTTATTAATGGGTAACAAATGTGGAGCTCACACTGTTCCTTATATAAAAAATAAAAATTCCGAGTCCAATATTGCTCATGAAGCAACCACATCCAAGATTAGTGAAGAGCAGTTACATTATTGCCAACAAAGAGGATTAAATCCAGAGGAAGCTGTTGGCTTAATTGTTAACGGTTTTTGCAAGGAGGTATTGCAACAATTGCCAATGGAATTCGCTGTAGAAGCTCAAAAACTTGTGGGTATCAGTCTGGAAGGAAGTGTTGGTTAATATGCTTAAAATAAATAATTTAAATGCAACAATTGATAATAAGTCTATTTTAAATGGACTATCCTTAGATATAAATCCTGGTGAGGTTCATGCAATTATGGGTCCTAATGGATCTGGAAAAAGTACTTTATCCAACATTTTGTCAGGAAAAAAAGGCTATGAAGTTTCAGGGGAAGTTCTTTTTGAAGAAAAAGATTTATTTGAACTTGAAACAGAGGAAAGAGCACACAAGGGTATATTTTTAGCTTTCCAATATCCTTTAGAAATTCCAGGTGTAAATACTAATATATTTTTAAAAACTTCTTTAAATGCAGTTAGAAAAGCTAGGGGTGAGAAAGAGCTTGATGCTATTGAATTTCTAAAGTTGGTAAAAGAAAAATCCAAAGAACTAAAATTTGATGAGGAAAAACTAAACAGACAATTAAACGTTGGTTTTTCTGGAGGTGAAAAAAAGAAAAATGAAATTTTACAAATGTCATTGTTAGCCCCAAAACTATCAATCTTAGATGAGACTGATTCTGGTTTAGATATTGATGCCTTAAAAACTGTTGCAGATGGAGTTAACACATTGAGAGATAAAAACAATTCATTTTTAATCATAACACACTATCAAAGATTACTTGATTATATAAAACCTGACTTTGTTCACGTTTTAATGAATGGAAAAATCGTAAAATCTGGTGGTCCAGATTTAGCTTTAGAATTAGAAAAAAAAGGATATGAAAATTTTAATTAAATGAAAGAACAATTACAAAAAGATTTTGATAATAGTATAAAAAATTTAAGTTTATCTCAAAAAGATATTGAAATAAAAAAATTTTGTTTGGAAAATTTCATAGACAAAGGTTTTCCAAATAGAAAAGAGGAAGATTGGAAATTTTCAGATTTAAGTCAAATAATAAAAAATAATATTGGAGAACTTAGTTTCTATAATGACCAAACATCTACTAATAAAGTTGATACCTCTGTATTTGTAGATGGATTAGAGCATAATAAAGTAGTTTTTATAAATGGTAGAATTGAAAAAATTGATTTTGAATATGAAAAAAAAGATCAAATAGAAATAATTGATCAGTCAGAAACTATTAATGAATTGCAAAACAGCAATTCATTATTTGACTTGAACAATGCTTTTACTAATAAATGTTTTAAAATATTGGTAAAAAAAGGTTATCAGTTAGTAAAACCTCTAATTATCTATCATACAACAAACTCAAAAATTTGGTCTAAAAACATTAATTTACGACTTAATTTTGAACTAGATAAAGATAGCTCATTAAGATTAATTGATTTGTTTAATGATACATCTGAAAAGAATTTTTTAAATATATTTTATAACTTTGAATTAAAGGAAAATGCAGTTTTAAAAAATTATAAAGTAGATAAAATTGAAAATAAAAATATCAAGTATTCTTTTAATAATATTGATCAAGATAAGAACAGTATTTCTGAAACATTTATTTTATCCTCTGGATCAAATTTTTCTAAAAATGAGATAAATTGTAATTTAAATGAAGTATATGCATCAGCTTTTGTAAATGGTATTTTTTCATTGAATAATCACAAACATCACGAAATCAGATCAATAGTAAATCATTTGACCGAAAATACAAAAAGTTATCAACTAATTAAAAGTGTTTTAGATGAAAGTTCTAAAGCAGTGTATCAAGGAAAAATTTTTGTAAATTCAGATGCTCAGAAAACTGATGGATACCAATTGAGCAAAGCAATATTGCTGAACAAAGAGTCAGAGTTTAATGTCAAGCCTGAATTAGAAATTTATGCTGATGATGTTAAATGTTCACATGGTTCAGCTTCTGGTAGTTTAAGTGAAGATTCTATATTTTATTTAATGTCTAGAGGTTTGAATTATCAGCAATCAAGAGAGCTATTAATCAATGGTTTTCTACTTGATGTTGTGGAAAAAATTACTGACTCGGAAATTAAAAACTTAATAAAAAATATGATTGGAATTAAAGAATGAATATTGATCAGATAAAAAAAGAATTTCCTATTTTTGATGAAAAAATTAAAAATAATGATCTAGTTTATTTAGATAGCGCCAATTCATCTCAAAAACCTAAGATAGTTGTTGATAAAATTAATGAATTTTATACCAAACAATTTTCAAATGTTGGTAGAAGTGTACATTATCTTGCAGTTGCTGCTACTAATTTGTATGAAAATACAAGAACATCTGTTCAAAAATATATTAACGCTAAAGATAAAAATGAAATTGTTTTTACAAAAGGTGCTACCGAAGCATTAAATTTAGTTGCTAATACATTGGGTCAAAGTTACTTGCAGGAAGGTGACGAAGTATTAATTACAGAACTTGAGCATCATTCAAATTATGTTCCATGGCATTTTTTAAGAAAATCAAAAAATATAAAAATTAATTTTGCCGAAATAAATGAAGAAGGTGAAATCACTCTTGAGGAAATAGAAAAAAAAATAACCTCAAAAACAAAATTAATTTCTATTACTCATCTGTCGAATGTTACAGGTGCAATTTTACCTGTAAAAGAAATTACCCAGCTTGCACATTCAAAAGGAATAATTGTTGTAGTCGATGGATGTCAAGGAGCGCCACATTTAAAATTAGATATGCAAGATTTAGATTGTGATTTTTATGCAATTTCATGTCACAAAATGTATGGACCTACAGGTTTGGGAGTTCTTTACGGTAAGAAAAAATGGTTAGAAGAATTACCTCCATACCAAGGTGGCGGAGGAATGATAAATGAAGTTAAAAAAGATAGGATTTCTTATGGTGAATTACCTAATAAATACGAGGCTGGTACCATGGCTACAGCACAAGTAATTGCTTTTGATCAATCAATAAAATTTTTAGAAAGTATTGGTATCGAAAATGTTATGAAACACGAAGCAGACTTAGTTGAATACGGACAAGAGCTATTACAAAAAAATAACTCAGTTAAACTTATTGGAAATCCAAAAAATAAAGGAGGTGTTTTATCATTCACTTTAGAAGGAGTTCACCCTCATGATATTGCAACTATATTGGATGAAGACGGAGTTGCAATAAGAGCAGGACACCATTGTTGTCAAATTTTACATGATAAATTAAATATTCCAGCAAGTGCTAGAGCATCAGTTGGTATTTATAACACAAAAGAAGATTTAGATCAGCTAAATCAATCGATAAACAACTGTAAAAAAATATTTAACCTATAATGAATTTAAAAGAACTTTATCAAGAAATTATATTGGAGCATGGTAAAAATCCAAGAAATCTTAGAAAGACAGAAGGTTTTAACAAAGATGCCAAAGGTAATAACCCTCTTTGTGGTGATAACGTTCATGTTTATTTAAAACTAAATGGACAAAAAATTGTAGAAGATGCATCGTTTGAAGGGAGCGGTTGTGCTATTTCAATGGCTTCAGCCTCTATAATGACAGATTTGATTAAAGGAAAAAATGAACATGAGGCTAAAGAAATAGTTGAGGATTTTTTAGGCATGATTAAAGAAAATCCTGAATTAAAATCTGAGTATTTGAGCGAAGATGAAAAAACTAAACTAATGTGTTTATCTGGTGTTAAGCAATATCCAATGAGGGTTAAATGTGCAACTTTATCTTGGCACACAATGGTTTCGGCTTTTGATGAAAAGACAGAGGAAGCAAAAACTGAGAATTAAATTATGACAAAAAAAGATGAAATAATTGAGGAAATAAGAAAAATTTATGATCCTGAGTTACCTGTAAATATTTACGAATTAGGTTTGATTTATGATATTAAAGTAAAAGATGAAAAGTTTGCTATTATCAAAATGACACTGACAACCCCAAACTGTCCAGTTGCAGAAAGTTTACCTAAAGAGGTTAAAGCGGGCGCAATGCAAGTTGAAGGTATTGAAGATGTTGATCTAGAGTTAGTTTGGGATCCACCATGGAACAAAGATATGATGTCGGAATCAGCAAAATTGGAATTGAATTTGTAATGAACCCTATAATTAAATTAAGTGACAACGCAGCCTCAAGAATAAAAGAGATAATGACTAATGCTGAAAAAGATTCTATTGGTGTTAGAATATCAGTAAAATCTGGTGGTTGTGCTGGAATGTCTTACGTAATGGAATATTCAAAAAATTTAAATCCTAGTGATGAAGTTATTGAAGACAAAGGTGTAAAGGTATTTGTTGACTCAGCAGCGATTATGTATCTTTTAGGAACAGAAATGGATTATAAAAAAGAAGAACTATCATCATCTTTTGTTTTTAATAATCCAAATGAAACTGAAAGATGTGGATGTGGTGAATCATTTAAAATTTAATAATGTTAAGTATTTCTGAAGTAAGAAATATAAATTTTGAAAATTTTTTTAATTATGCAAGAAATGTTGGAGTTTATATTAATAAAGAATTGTATGTAAAACAAATTCACAAAAACAACAATGGTATTTTTATTAAAAATAGTATTGACCCAAACCAACTTTTAATTTCACTTCCACAAAAATTAGCAATTTCAAAAAATACTTTTAAGAATTTTATTCTTGAGCAAAGACCAGATTACCCAGACCTTAAAATTCTTGAAAATTATTTTTTTTCTCTACCAAGTTTTGAATACTTTAAAAAAAATAGCATTATGTTTGTCGATAAAGAAAAAAAAAATAAAATATTAAATTTATTTATAGAGCTATCACCTACAAAAAGAAAAATCCATCATTTGTTTCAAAGTTTTAATGAATTAAATGATTTTGAAAAATATATTTCTATAATTTTTAAAACTAGATCTTTTAATTTTGAAAATAATCAATACCTATGTCCAATTCTTGATTTAATAAATTATAAATATGGTGCACCAAGAGCACTTAGTAATAAAGAAGGTATATATTTTAAAAATAATGAACTTTTAAAAAATTCTGATCAATTTTTTCAAGGTTATGAGAATCACAGTAATATAGTATCTTTTTTTTTAAAATATAATTTTATACCTGACAGTTTTAATACTGTTTCAATCCCCTCAAATTTTTTTTCTTTAAATATTCCACAAAATAAAGAAGATTTAATTGATGAAGATTACTGGCACGTAAAAGATGGAAAATTTTCAAATAAAAAAAGAATTGTATTTGATAATTTAAAATTTCCATTAGACTTTAAACTAGAAATTAACAAAATAATTCCAAATAACTCTGTAGTTAATAAAATAACCATCTCAATTCTTGAGATGCTTAGGAATGAAATAAGGCATAAAGAACTAATTAAATTTGCAAATGAAGAAGCAGATGAGGACATTACTCATTCTTTTGCCCAAGCTTTAAAAATTAATTATTCAAAAATAGACCAATTAATAAAGAAATTAAGTAATAACGAACAATAGATATTAATTTTACACATGTCTGTATTGCAAAATATGCATAACTAATGTATAGATTCTCTATGAACAAATTTGAATTTAAAAATCTTGTTAAAAACTTAAAAAATTCTTTAAAAGAAAAAACATTCTTTAAAGAGCTACGTAAAGAAGTGGAGACTGGTGCTAATGGAACACAAGATTACGTAGTCAAAAAAGGTGTTAACAAAGATACAATTGCAACAACTAGACAGTAATTAAGTATATTAGCTACTGTAATACATCTCAAACTCTACAGGATGAGGTGCATGTTCAAATTTATGTATCTCTTCGAATTTCAAAGCAATGTAAGCATCAATCTGATCATCTGTAAAGACACCACCTTGAGTTAAAAACTCTCTGTCTTTATCTAAACTTTCCATAGCTTCTCTTAAAGATCCACAAACTGTAGGAATAGCTTTAACTTCCTCAGGTGGTAATTCATATAAATCTTTATCAAAAGACTCACCTGGATGGATTTTATTTTTAATTCCATCAATTCCAGCCATCAACATAGCTGCAAATGTTAAATAAGGATTTCCAGCAGCATCTGGGAATCTAATCTCACATCTTGCACCCTTTTTACTTAATGTAATAGGAATTCTGCAAGAAGCAGATCTATTTCTTGCTGAATATGCAAGAAGAACTGGAGCTTCAAAACCTGGAATTAATCTTTTATAACTGTTTGTTGTAGAGTTAGCAAATGCATTAATAGCTTTAGCGTGTTTTAAAATTCCACCTATATAATGTAAAGCAGTTTCACTCAAACCTGCATAAGCATCACCTGAAAATACTGGAGTATCACCTTTCCAAATAGATTGGTGGATGTGCATACCTGAACCATTGTCACCAGCAACTGGTTTTGGCATAAAAGTTGCAGTTTTTCCAAATGAATGTGTAACCATTTGAACAATATATTTATATAATTGTACGTTATCAGCTTGATTTACTAAAGTTCCAAAATACATTCCAAGTTCGTGCTGACTTGGAGCAACTTCATGATGGTGCTTTTCAACTTTAATACCAACTTCTTTTAAATTTTTAAGATATTCACCACGCATGTCTTGTTCACTGTCAACTGGTGGCACTGGGAAATATCCTCCTTTAATTTGTGGTCTGTGACCCATATTTCCATTTTCATATTCTTTACCTGAGTTGTAAGGACCTTCTTTACTATCTAATTTAAATCCACACTCATTCATGTCATTTTTAATTTTTACATCGTCAAACACAAAAAATTCTGGTTCTGGTCCAAAAAAAGCTTTATCACCAATGCCTGAAGCTTTTAAATACTCTTCAGCTTTTTTAGCAACACCTCTTGGATCTCTTTCATAAGGATCTTTTTTAATTGCATCAAGAATATCACAAAACAAAACTACAGTATTATGAGACGTAAAAGGATCCATAAACATTCTTGCAGTATCAGGTTTTAAAATCATGTCAGACTCGTTAATTGCTTTCCAGCCAGCTATAGATGAACCGTCAAAAAATACACCTTCGTTCAACATATCTTCATCAACTACAGAGGTATCCATCGTTAAATGTTGAAGTTTTCCTCTTGGATCAGTGAATCTTAGATCTACAAACTCTGCTTCCTTTTCTTTAATAAATTTTAAAACGTTTGCTGCACTCATTTTGTCTCCTATGTAATTTTGTTTGGCCTAATTAGCAAAAAAATACTTAAAAATATTGCTTATTTAATAAATAACACCTATGCAATTTTCACATAAGTAGTGTAATTAGTCACTAAAATAATAAATATATTAAACTTGTGAATTCAATACTAAGTAAAGAACCAGTTTTAAGAGCAGAAAAATCATTAAAACAATTTAACCCAGATCTTAAAGTAATTGTTTTAGAGAAAACTGCCAGAACAGCTAACGATGCGGCTACAGCTTTAGGTTGTAAAGTAGGGGCTATTGTCAAGAGCTTACTTTTTAAAGCAGGGGATAGTTATATTTTATGTTTAGTTTCTGGAGATAAAAGGTGCTCATTAAATAAATTAAAAAAAATTTTAGATAAAAAAGATGTTTCAATGGCAAACCCAGAAGATGTTAAAAAAATTACTGGATATACAATTGGTGGAGTATCTCCAACAGGACATTTAACAAAAATTAAAATTTTTATTGACGAAAATTTAAATAAATTTTCTTCTATTTTTGCAGCCGCAGGTCATCCCAATGCAGTTTTTGAAATAAGTTTTGAAGATTTAATTGCATTAACTTCTGGTAAGATAAAAGAGATAACGGAATGAGACAACCAAAATTAATTGATTACTTTTTATTAACAATATTGTCTCTTATATGGGCTTCAGCGTTTTTTAATATTAAAATAGCAACTTATTCTTTTGGCCCAGTTACAATTGCTTTCCTGAGAGTATTTTTTGGAGCAATTCCAGTTTTACTTTTATGTTATTTTAAAAATATTAAAGTTGAAGCTTTTTCCAAAGATTGGCATTGGTTTGCAATGATAGGATTTATTAATTTGGTAGCTCCATTTTTCTTAATTGCTTATGGAGTTAAATCAGTTCAAAGTAATTTGGCAGCTATATTAATGTCAACTACTCCTTTAAGCTCCACAGTACTAGCTCATTTTTATACAAAAAATGAAAAATTCAACTTAGTAAAAACTATTGGAATTTTGATTGGTTTTTCTGGAATTGTTTTTTTATTTTCTGATAATCTTTTAATAGATGAAAATAATTTTGTTTCAGCATTGTTAATATTGCTTGGATCAACCTGTTATGTTGTAGGTGGGGTATTAACATTAAAAATAAGTAAGAAAAAAAATGAAAATGTAACTGGATCTATTTTAATTTGGGCAATACTCATTTTGTTACCTTTAACATTTTTAATTGAACAACCGTTTCAAACTATACCAAGAACAGACTCTTTGATATCAGCTATTTATTTAGGAATTGTTCCCACTGGTATTGCTTGGTTATTACGTTTTAGAATTTTGACAACAAATGGATTAATTTTTCAATCTCAAGTTTCTTATTTGATACCAATTTTTGGAATTATTTTAGGTTACATATTTTTAAAAGAATTAATTACTACAAAAGTTTTAATTGCTTTATTTGCTGTTTGCATCGGTATTTACTTTGTTAAAAAAGGTGGAAACCATAAAATTATATAAATATTCTAATTCCCATTCTCATAGCTACAAAAATTACTAATAAAGATGTTAGTAAAGCTAGGGTTTTATTTGATAAAAATTTTATATTTAAAAAACTTCCAATTTGCCCACCAATTAATACTGTAATAAAAAGAGGCCAATATTTTAAAAATTCATACAAAACAATATCTTTAGTTAATTGTCCTGCTACACCAAAAATAGAGTTAATTAATATAAATAGAGATGCGGTACTGGTTATATGTTTTGGATAACCAGCTTTAAGAAGAAATAAAATTGGACTTAAAAATATTCCTCCACCTATTCCTACTAATCCAGATATAAACCCAATAGTAGAACCAATAAAAATAGAAACCAATTTTGAGATTTGTTTAATTCCAATCTGATCTTCATTGAAGAATTTACTCTCTAATAATAAAAAAATTCCCGCTATTAGTAAAATAAAGAAGAGTAAAATCTCAAACAAATCTTTATCAATTGAAATAGAAGCTCCAAAAAAAGCAAAAGGAACAGATCCAATTAAATAAGGTGTGAGTAAATTTATATTGATGTTTTTTGTTCTTAAAAAATTTATTGAATTACCAGTTACAACAATAATATTACAAATTAATGCTATAATTGGAAAAATATAGAAGGGAACATCCCAAATTAACATCAAAGCGAGGTAAGTAGATCCACCTCCAAAACCAATACTGGAATATAATATTGCAGTTATAAAAAAAAATATTGTAAGTATAATCATCTTAAATTTTAATTATGATTGTAAATATAGCTTTATTAACTGTAACAGATACCAGGACAATTGATAACGATAAATCAGGTGCTATCCTTGTAAATAAAATTGCTGAGGCTAATCATAAATTAATTGAGAGAAAAATTTGCAAAGACAATAAAGAGGATATCGTCTCAATTTTAAAAGATTGGACTAATCATAAAGATATAGATGTGATTATTACAACTGGAGGCACAGGTTTAACTGGTAGAGATATTACTCCTGAGGCAATTGAAGAAATTGCAGATAAAAAAATACCTGGATTTGGTGAAGTTTTTAGAACAATTAGTTTAAAAACAGTTGGCACGTCTTCCATACAATCTAGAGCATGTGCAGTTTTATCAAATGGAAAATATATCTTTGCATTGCCAGGATCGTCAGGTGGAGTAACTGATGCATGGGATGGAATCTTAAAACATCAATTAGATATTAATCACAAACCTTGTAACTTTGTTGAATTATTTCCAAGACTTAAAGAAAAATAATTATTTCTGATATTTTTCTTTCCATTCAGAATAAGGCATTCCATATATATGTTCTCTAGCATCAGGATCAGATATCTCTACTCCTTTTTTTTCCGCCTCTTCTCTATACCATCTAGATAAACAATTTCTACAGAAACCAGCCAAATTCATTAGATCAATATTTTGAACATCTTTTCTTTCATCTAAATGACTCATTAATCTTTCAAGAGTAGCTGATTGAATTTCTTTTTTTAAATTTTCATCCATAATTTATATTCCTATTTTTAATCTTAATTCTTAAAGCTAACAAAACAAGTATAATTATTAAATAAACCAAAGGTCTAAAAAAAATAGTTTTTGATAACCATATATAATGGAGGGATCCAAAAATCGCGATTACATAAATTAATCTATGTAATTTTTTCCAATTATTTTTTAGTAATAAAATCATTTTCTGAGAAGATGTAATAGCCAAAGGAAGCAAAAGTAACCATGCTGCAAAACCAATGAAGATATATTTCTTTTTTACAACGTCATCTAATATAGGAGACCAACTAAATCTATAATCTAAACCCACATAAGTTAATAAATGAAGTGTTGCATAAAAAAAAACAAAAAGACCCAATGTTCTTCTGAAACTTATCCATACAGACAATTTTGTAAATCTTTTGAGTGGACTCATTAATAGTGTTAGGCAAATAAATATTAAAGTCCACTCACCCGTAAAATGGGTTATTTCTTTTACTGGTTCAGGGCCAAGTTTATTTAAAAAAATTTTGTATAAAATTAGTAAGAATGGAACTGCGCTTAAAATAAATACACCTGGTTTTAAATATTTTTTCATTAAAAATATTTTTTAAGATCCATACCAGTGTATAGGCTTGCAACTTCATCTCCATAACCATTGAA